>JARIEI010000101.1 GCA_029256845.1 Ruminococcus sp.
CTGGAGCGGTTGTGAATATGTTGGGATTCTCCATTGCAGGAGTATTGTGCGATCAAGAGCAGTTATATCAGCAGTTTTTAAAAGCTGCGAAGCGTTCAGGAGAGCAGTATCACAGGCTTCCGTTTCAGAAAGAACACGAAGAGATGATAAAAAGTGAGGTTGCAGATGTAAAAAACATGGGAGATACTTGTTGTGGTACAATTACAGCGGGATTGTTTATTCGAGAATTTGCAGAACAAACTCCATGGATTCATTTGGACATTGCAGGAACTGCATGGGTAGACACACCAATCTGGAACTATCAAAAGTCAGGGGCAACAGGTGCTGGAGTATCCACGATTTATTATTTATGCGAAGATGAATAGAGGAAAAAGTTTTGGAAGGGAGATCTCCTTTGGTTGAAAGACCAGGGGAGATTTTTTGATGCACAATAGCTACAAAAAAATACAAAGTATTAAATTATAATAGGTACTTGACAATGTAAGGTACTAAATGTATTATAATAGCAAAAGGGGGGATTAATGTGAACGCCCAGTTTAAAAAAGGAGTACTAGAATTGATCGTACTCGTTTCCGTAGGGAAAAGAGATATGTATGGCTATGAATTAGTGGAAGAAGTTTCAAAGGTGGTGGATGTGAAAGAAGGTACCATTTATCCTCTTTTAAAAAGAATGACGAATGAACATTACTTTGAGACTTACTTAAAAGAGTCGACAGAAGGACCTACAAGAAAATATTATCATATTACAGCTATGGGAATTTTACAAAGAGATCGTCTTGTAGACGAATGGAAAGAATTTCAAGACAGAGTCTGTGGTTTTTTAGAAAATGATAAGGGGGAAGAAAAATGAAAAAAGACGAATTCTTTCAAATCTTGAGAAAAAAACTTGCAATCATTGAAGAGAATGAGTTAAATGATATTTTAAGTGAATATGAACAACACATTGCCATGAAAATGGAAAATGGAAATATTACAGAAGAGGAAGCAATCAAAGATTTTGGGAATATCGAAGAATTGGTTGCAGAAATTTTGGAATCTTATCATGTGAAAGCAAATTACAATGCAAAGCTTAAAGAGGAAAAGCAAGCACAATTAAAAGAGAGTGCAAAAGAAATTGGGGAAAACACAAAGCACTTTTGTGGAAAAGTGTTTCAAAAAGCAAAGGAATTGTTGAAAAAAGGTTGGGATTCAACAAAGGCATGTTTTAAAAATATGGGAAGCCGAATAAAAAGAATTGCGAAAAGTGAAGAGGAAGAAAAGACGCTCCTTTTAGGTACGGATCAGCAAGTACCAGATAATATCGGGGAAAAGCAGGGAAGATGTAGAAAATGGTTTTCCAAAGTGGTAGTTTTGGTTCAAAAACTATTTAGAGTATGTTTAAGGTTGTGTAAGTGGGCAATAAGAATGGCATGGAATCTATGTGTGGCAGGGGTTGTGTTTTTTGTAGGGCTTTTCACTTGCCTTATGTTATACATATCTGGCGCCTCGATTGTGTTTACTGCAATGGATTATCCGCTTTTGGGAGTGGTTTTTATCAGTATTGGAATGGTTATTTTTAGTGCAGCAGTTGCAATCGCTTTCACGTTTCTTATTAAGAAGCGTAAGGGGAAGAAAAGCATCTTATCTGAGCGGGCAAGAGCAATTGCAAAAATCGTGATCCTCTCTTCTGCAGTACTTGGAGTTCTCTTAACAGGAATCGGAACGGGAATTGGAGTGATGGAGTTTTCAAGCTTCACTTACGGAGGAGAAAAATCATTGTTCAAAGAAAATCGGTCAGTTCGTACTGTGCGTGCAGAAGTGCCGCTGAAAAACACTGCAAAGATTGAATTAGAAGAAGTCTATGATGGGGAAACATTCATACATCCAGAAGTGGAGTTTGATGATTCCGTTCCAATGGGAGAAATTTGTTATGAGGTGGAAGAAAGACATCAGGAGATAGAGCATATCCCGGTTGTACAAATGATCTACGATTCTGAATATGACGACAATGTAGAGCAAACCAAAGGGGAGATTTATTCCGTTTACCTTTCACAAAATTATAGTGAATCACAATTAAAAGTTCTGATGACAATCAAAGATAAAGTGATGAAAGATATAAAGAATCGAACCGTATATTCGTATCAAATGAGTGATATTGTTTCGGTTAAAGTACTGGTAAATTCAAAGATGAAACCGTATCTTGTTGAAACGAAATAATGGAGAAAGAGACGTCTAGAGAAGCAGGTGTCTCTTTTATTTTTACATGATTAGAAAAACTTCTTAATGAGAATTAGTTTTTTTCATACCCTGAATAGGTGGTAGAAATATTGTGCTTTTATAAGTTTACATTTATAATTAGCCTGTAGTTATTAATAGAACGAAATGATAAAGGAGAATCGCTTATATGCAGATGTTATCGATCGAACAGGAACTGAAAGAAAATTCATACCCAGGAAGAGGAATCATCATAGGAAAAAGTGCGGATGGAAAAAAAGCAGTTACCGCATATTTTATCATGGGACGTAGTGAGAATAGCCGTAACCGTGTTTTTGTAGAAGAGGGAAAAGGAATTCGCACACAGGCATTTGATGAGTCAAAACTTACAGATCCAAGTCTGATTATCTATGCACCAGTTCGAGTGCTTGGAAACAAGACGATTGTGACAAATGGGGATCAGACAGATACAATTTACGATGGTATGGACAAGCAGATGACATTTGAACAGAGTTTAAGATGTAGAGAATTTGAGCCAGATGCACCAAACTATACACCACGTATTTCAGGGGTGATGCATGTGGAAAATGGAGCCTATAATTATGCAATGTCCATTTTAAAGAGCAACAATGGAAATCCAGATAGTTGCCATAGATATACATTTGCATATGAAAATCCAACAGCAGGCGAAGGACACTTTATTCATACTTATAAATGTGATGGAGATCCACTTCCAAGTTTTGAAGGTGAGCCAAAGCTTATTTCTATTCCAAATGATATAGAAGCATTTACAACAATGTTATGGGATAGTTTAAATGCAGACAACAAAGTGTCATTGTTTGTACGCTATATTGATATTGAAACGGGAAACTATGAGACAAAAATTGTAAATAAGAATCAGTAAGGAGTGGAAACGATGAACGAATTAGAATTAAAATATGGTTGTAACCCAAATCAAAAACCATCTAGAATTTACATGGAACAAGGAAGAGAACTTCCAATTAAAGTATTATGTGGACGTCCGGGATATATCAATTTTCTTGATGCTTTTAATGGCTGGCAACTTGTTAGCGAGTTGAAAAAAGCTACAGGACTTCCAGCTGCGACTTCATTTAAACATGTATCACCAGCAGGAGCAGCAGTCGGACTTCCGCTTACAGATGTTTTAGCGAAAATTTACTGGGTAGATGATTTGGGAGAATTATCTCCACTTGCATGTGCATACGCAAGAGCAAGAGGCGCAGATCGCATGTCTTCTTTCGGAGATTTTATTGCCCTGTCTGATGTGTGTGATGTGGATACCGCAAGATTAATCAAAAGAGAAGTATCAGATGGAGTTATTGCACCGGGATATGAGCCAGAGGCGCTTGACATTTTAAAAGAAAAGAAAAAAGGAAATTACAACGTAATTGAAATTGATCCAAACTATGTTCCAGATCCAATTGAAAGAAAAGAAGTGTTTGGAATTACCTTTGAGCAAGGAAGAAATGAACTTGTTATTAATGATGAATTCTTTGCCAACGTTGTAACAGATGAAAAAGAAATTCCAGATTCAGCAAAAATGGATCTTGCCATTTCTATGATCACATTAAAATATACACAGTCAAATTCTGTATGCTATGTGAAAGATGGACAGGCCATTGGAATTGGTGCAGGACAGCAGTCTAGAATTCATTGTACAAGACTTGCTGGACAAAAAGCAGATAACTGGTGGCTTCGTCAGTGTCCAAAGGTTTTGAATCTTCCATTTAAAGAGGATATAAGAAGAGCGGATCGTGACAATGCCATCGATCTTTATATTGGAGAAGAATATGAAGATCTTCTTACAGATGGAGTATGGGAGCAAACATTTACGGAAAAACCAGAAGTGTTTACGCGAGAAGAAAAGAGAGCTTGGCTTGATAAATTGGAAAATGTAGCTCTTGGATCAGATGCATTTTTCCCATTTGGTGATAACATCGAACGTGCATTTAAAAGTGGAGTAAAATATGTAGCACAGCCAGGCGGATCTGTAAGAGATGATCACGTAATTGAGGCTTGTAACAAACATGGAATGGCAATGGCCTTCACAGGACTTCGTTTGTTCCATCATTAAAATAAAATAGAAAAGCCAATCCCCTGAATCAGATGGACCTATAGTCAAAATCTGTTTCAGGGGATTTTTTGTGCTGATATTCTTGTAATTCCAGTAACAAGTATAGTATGATGTATTCAGATGATGAAATAGAAGAAAGTTAGAAAAGAGGAATACAAGGTTATGGTAATAGAGACAAATAGCCCACAAGAGACGTATCAGCTCGGGGTAGACCTTGGAAAAGCAGCACTTCCAGGACAAGTATATACACTGACTGGTGATTTGGGAGTTGGTAAGACTGTATTTACACAAGGGCTGGCGCAGGGGCTTGAGATAGAAGAATCAGTGAATAGTCCTACGTTTACAATTGTTCAAGTATATGAGGAAGGCCGACTTCCATTTTATCATTTCGATGTTTATCGCATTGGAGATGTTGAAGAAATGGACGAAGTAGGTTATGAGGATTATATTTTAGGAGATGGGGTGTGCCTGATTGAATGGGCCAATCTCATTGAGGAAATTCTTCCAGAAAAACGAACGGAAATTCGAATTGAGAAAGATCTGGATCGAGGATTTGATTATCGGAAAATTACGATAGAAGAAGTAAAATAACAAGAAAAGGGGAAATAGATTATGCGGGTATTGGCAATTGACAGTTCAGGACTGACAGCCACAGTTGCTGTTGTTGAAGAAGACAGAACCCTTGCAGAATATACAATTGATTATAAAAAAACACATTCACAGACATTGTTGCCTATGATCGATCAGATTACAAAGATGATAGAGTTAGACTTTGATACTATCGACGCCATAGCAATAGCAGGAGGTCCAGGGTCTTTTACAGGGCTTAGAATTGGGTCGGCTACAGCAAAAGGATTGGGACTTGCGTGGAACAAGCCACTGATCCATGTTCCTACAGTGGATGCACTTGCCTATCAGGTTTATGGGTGTGAAGATATCATTTGCCCAATTATGGATGCGCGGAGAAATCAAGTTTACACAGGATTGTATACATTTTCTTGCAAGGCAGGTAAAAAAGAAGAATCCACATTGATGGAACCTGCTTTTCGAGTAATTAGAATGCAGATGGCGATTGGAATTGAAGCATTGGTTCAAAGACTAAATGGATATAACCGCCCAGTTGTATTTTTGGGAGATGCCGTTCCGGTATATAAAAAAGTTATAGAAGATACCATCAAAGTGCCATATTCTTTTGCACCATCTTATATGAACAGACAACGAGCGGCTGTGGTAGGGGCACTTGGAATTCGCTATTACAACAAGGGTAGATTTGAAACTGCCATGGAGCATCAACCGGATTATTTACGCGTTTCACAGGCGGAGCGTGAACGTGCAGAACGAGAGAAAAATTCAGTTCTTACCTATCGTAGACTTCAAGTGGAAGATGCGGCTGCAATTGCAGAGATGGAACGGCAGTCTTTTTCAGATGCCTGGAGTGAAAAGAGTATTTTGGAGACAATTAAGCAAAAACAAGCGGTATGTCTTATGGCAGAAAAAGCAGGAAGGCTTGCAGGGTATGTTCTTTCTTATGTAGTAGAAGGCGAAGGAGAGATCGCTCGTATTGCAGTAGATCGAGATCGACGACACCAAGGAATTGGTCATTTTCTTATGGAGAGCCTTAGAAAAGAGTATCAAGAAAGAGATGTAGAAAAAATTTTGTTAGATGTTCGAAAGAGCAATCAGACAGCACGCTCTTTTTATGAAAAAGAAGGATTTCAGGTAGATGGAGAACGTCTTGGTTTTTATGAAGCACCAAAGGAAGATGCGGTTCTTATGAGTTTTTTAATGGAAAAATAGAAGTACTTTCCAGTAGGAATGGAAGAACAAAGATTATATAATGAAGGCGTAACAAAAGCAGAATGTAATGTACAGGAGGGGTTTGTATGCGCCAGTATGAAAAAAAAGAAATAAAAGAAATCAGCAAGATTATTTGTAATAAATGTGGCAAAGAGATTGTTGTGATAAATGGCAGGCCGGAAGAAGAAGTATTAAGTGTGGATCATAGATGGGGATATTTTTCAAAGAAAGACGGGGAGAAGCATTCCTTTGATCTATGTGAAACATGTTATGATGAGCTTCTTGCATCGTTTTTGATTCCGGCAGAAATTGAGGGTTAATATGTTAGATGTTTGTTTACTTGGAAGTGGGGGAATGATGCCACTTCCTTATAGATGGCTGACTGCACTGATGACAAGATTTAATGGCAGTAGCCTTCTTATTGATTGTGGAGAGGGAACACAAATTGCAATCAAAGAAAAAGGATGGAGTTTTAAACCCATCGATGTGATTTGTTTTACTCACTTTCATGGAGATCATATTAGCGGACTTCCAGGACTGCTTCTTACAATGGGGAACGCAGACCGAAAAGAACCGCTTACTTTAATTGGACCAAAAGGTTTGGGGAAAGTTGTTAATTCTTTGCGCGTAATAGCACCGGAACTTCCATTTCCGATCCAATGTGTGGAGATTGAAGGAAGTAGCCAAGTGTTTGAAATGAATGGATATCGGTTAAAGGCATTTCGGGTCAATCATAATGTGTTGTGTTATGGATACACGTTAGAGATTGATCGAGCAGGTAAATTTGATCCAAGTCGTGCTTTAGAGCAACAGATACCGCAGAAGTACTGGGGAAAATTGCAAAAAGGTGAAGTGATTGAAGAAGAAGGAAAATGTTGGACACCTGACATGGTACTTGGTCCACCAAGGAAAGGAATTAAGCTTACCTACACGACAGATACAAGACCGACGAACTCCATTAGAGAAAATGCAGTTGGTTCGGATTTGTTCATCTGTGAAGGTATGTATGGAGAAAGAGATAAGGCTGCAAAAGCAGTGGAATATAAACATATGACATTTTACGAAGCAGCAGAATTGGCGAAGGAAGCTTCTGTGAAGGAAATGTGGTTGACTCATTATAGTCCATCACTTACACATCCGGAAGAATACATGGATGATGTACGCAAAATTTTTCCACAAGCTAAGGCTGGAAAAGATAAAATGTCAATAGAATTAGGATTTGAAGAATAGGAAGTGAATCAATTTATGAGAGAACTGAAAAGTATCAATATTCTTGCAATTGAAAGTTCTTGTGATGAGACAGCTGCGGCAGTGATCAATAATGGAAGATTTGTGCGCTCTAATGTGATATCTTCTCAAATTGAATTACACAAATTATACGGTGGGGTTGTACCTGAAATTGCATCGAGAAAGCATATTGAAAAAATAAATCAAGTAATAGAAGAGGCGTTAAAAGAAGCGGATACTACATTGGATGATATTGACGCAATAGGAGTAACATATGGGCCTGGGCTTGTTGGGGCACTTCTTGTTGGTGTGGCAGAAGCAAAAGCCATTGCCTTCGCAAAAAATCTTCCGTTAATCGGAGTACACCATATAGAAGGACATATTTCCGCGAATTATATTGAACATCCAGATTTAGAACCACCGTTTATTTGTCTGGTAGTTTCAGGAGGACATACACATCTTGTGCGCGTGCAAGATTACGGAACGTACGAAATTCTAGGAAGAACAAGAGATGATGCGGCGGGAGAGGCTTACGATAAGGTGGCTCGTGCCATAGGGCTTGGATATCCGGGAGGACCTAAGATTGATCGAATAGCAAAAGAAGGAAATCCAGATGCAATCAAATTCCCGAAAGCTAAGATTGACGGGGCACCATCTGATTTTAGTTTTAGTGGACTTAAGTCAGCAGTATTGAATTATATTAATGGTTGCAAAATGAAAGGGGAAACCTATGATCCAGCGGATATAGCTGCGTCATTCCAAAAAGCAGTCGTAGAAGTTCTTGTAGAGAAATCAATGAATGCAGTTACAGAGTATGGAATAGATAAGTTTGCCATAGCAGGAGGCGTGGCATCAAATAGCGCACTTAGAGAAGGAATGAAAAAGGCCTGTGAGGAAAGAGAAATTAAATTTTACTATCCTTCTCCAATTTACTGTACAGATAACGCAGCCATGATTGGAGCAGCAGCGTATTATGAATACCTTGCAGGAACAAGACATGGATGGGATTTAAATGCGGTACCAAACTTAAAGTTAGGGGAACGTTGAACGATAGCCAAATAGAAGGAATAAAGTGAGGATATAAGATGGAGAAAATACATTGCACTGCGATCGTCCTGGCAGCAGGAAACGGAAAACGAATGGGGACAAAAGTTCATAAGCAATATCTTGAGTTGGAAGGAAAACCAGTGCTGTATTATTCTCTAAATGCATTTGAAAACGCAGATTGTATAGATGAGATTATTCTTGTGACAGGTGTTGGGGAAGAAGAATATTGTAAGAAAGAAATTGTGGAAAAATACAAACTTCAGAAAGTGGCGAAAATTGTTACAGGTGGAAAAGAACGTTACCACTCTGTTTTTCATGGACTCTCCCGAGTTGAACGGTCGGATTATATCTTTATCCACGATGGAGCGCGTCCGTTTATCACAGTGGAAATGATCGAACGTGTATATGAAGAAGTGAAAAGTAGCAAGGCGTGTGTTATGGGGATGCCAGTAAAGGATACCGTTAAAATAGCGGATGAAAAAGGATATGTCGAAAGTACACCACCTAGAAGCAAGGTGTGGATCGTGCAGACGCCCCAGGTGTTTGAAACAAAATTAATTAAAGAGGCCTATTCCCGTTTAATGAAATGTGAAAATTTACCCATTACAGATGACGCCATGGTAGTAGAAGAGATGTTACATTATCCAATTAAATTTGTAGAAGGTTCTTATCGAAATATTAAGATTACAACACCAGAAGATTTATTAGTAGCAAAAGCCTTTTTGAAATAAAGAAAAAAACGAAAAAAAGTTAAAAAAACGGTTGACAATATGAAAAAGCTGTGATAGTATACATATTGTTGTTGGTAACGCAACAAACTGAATACATGGAGAGGTATCGAAGTGGTCATAACGAGGCGGTCTTGAAAACCGTTTGTCCGCAAGGGCGCGTGGGTTCGAATCCCACCCTCTCCGCTAAGAGGAACTTGTTGATCAAGTTCCTTTTGTTTTACGCGTATTGAAAATAAAAGGAAAAAGAAGAAAAAAAGACTAGACAAGAAGTGGAATATCGTGTATATTAAATAACGGACATTTTGGAGAAGTACCCAAGCTGGCCGAAGGGGCTCCCCTGGAAAGGGAGTAGGTCGTTAATAGCGGCGCGAGGGTTCGAATCCCTCCTTCTCCGTTTTTCAAAACTATAGATCATGTGAATTGGATTTCGACTGCTATAGTGTTGAAAAAGAAAAGTTGAAAAACTTGTAGAAAAGTGTTGACAATTGAAAATAAAAATGATATTATTAATAAGCTGATTCGCAAGAGACAGCAACATCGGTATAAACGATGAAAATAAAAAATGAAAAAGTTCTTGACAAGCCAAACTTGATGTGATAGAATAAACGAGTTGCTGAAAAAGAACAAAACATTCGAAAGAATGAAAAAAATAAAAAAAAGTTCTTGACAAACAAAACTCGGCATGATATAATAAACGAGCTGATTCGAGAACAAACAGCAAAGAACCTTGATAATTAAACAATAGACAACAGATCCTTGAAAATTTCTTTAAGAGATTATTTTTAAGAACAGCATCTTTAAGATGCACCCATTACGAAAGTAATGAAACAGTAAAGGGATAGAAT
>JARIEI010000123.1 GCA_029256845.1 Ruminococcus sp.
CGTTTTTCTTCTACTTTTGCTGTCACCATCTGAAGTGCTTGCTCATATACTGCATTCTGATCGAGAGATCCAATGAGTCCATTTAATACTTCTGAATAATTGCCAATCGTAAGTTGTGGTACAGAAAGCCCAGCTTTGTCAATTTCAGACTGTGCAGTAGAAAGAAGGGTTTGAAATACTTGTTCTGCTCCACCTGTCAAAGTTGCATTATTAGATGCTAAGGTTGACAATCCTGTAGAAAGTTGTGATGAACCATCTAATAATTGTGCAGCACCCCCATCTAATGTTGACGCCCCATTTTCTAATTTTGAACTACCAAGTGCAAGCTGACCTATACCATTTGAAAGTTCTCCTGTTTTTTCATTTAATGTGTGAAGTCCGTCTGCCAACTTATGAGAACCATCCATTAACTGACTCATAGCACTTGTCATCTGATTCATGGAGTCTTTAAGACCATTTACACTGCTAAATTTAGAAGAATCCAATTCTCCAAAGATTTCATTTGTGGCAATAGTCATGGTCTCCATCATCTTAAATCCTTGTGCATCTGCTTCCACTTCTACATAATCTGGAAGTTCCAATTTATCTTCGGAAATTTTAAGATTTTCCTGAATTCCTGGTAATGCAAATCCTGCAACAACCGTACGATCTCCGTCATCAACAAGTTTTCCGTTTGTTACTTTTACATTAGAAAATACATCATTTTCTAAAATCATTCCTGTTAACATAATGTACGGAACATAAATCTGCTCTTTCTTTCCATCCACAACAGATGTTTTTTTCTCTTGGTTTTTGTAATCAATACGAATTTTTACATGACCACTTTTCCCGGCAAGATCTGCCGCACTAATTTTCTTACCATCCAACTCATAGCTAATTTCAAGTTGAACTGGTAAATCTTTTTGCATTCCCAAAAGGTTTACATCATCTTTTGGAATGGAATTTCCAATCATCTTTCTCATTTCGTCACTTACAATAATCTTATTCACCGCACCTTCTGGATTCGTGAAAACATAGAGAACCTCATCATTTGATGTAGTATTTTTACTGTCTTTTACAGTTTTAGTTTCTGTATTTTTTACTACAACTTTGTCTGCCTTTATATTGCTATTTTTTGCATAAGTTGTAACTCCTGTTCCTCCAGCAACCATTGTTGCACAAAGAACCACTGACACTGCTGATTTCCATTTTTTATTTCTATTCATATTCTTTATACCTCCTCATTTTTTCCTTTTCCATGTTTTAAAATAGTAGTCATCTGCTTTGTTGTTGCACAGATCAGTTTATCACATAACATAAACAGTGCTGGCAAAATAAAGATTACACATAGCATACTAACAATGGCTCCTCTTGCCATTAGCATACACATAGAACTGATGATATCAATATCTGAATAAACTGCTACACCAAAGGTTGCTGCAAACAATCCCATACCACTTACGATAATTGATGGGATGGATGTGGACAATGCTGTAACAACAGACTGTTTTTTGTTACCTCCCCGTATTCTTTCTGTCTTATATCGGGTTGTCATAAGAATTGCATAGTCTACCGTCGCTCCTAGCTGAATTGTACTAATACATATTGGTGCAATAAATGGAAGTGACTGACCAAAATAATGTGGCAAACCAAGGTTAATAAAGATTGCAAGTTCGATTACAGAAATTAATATAAATGGAATACTAAAACTCTTTTCCACAAGAGCAATAATGATAAAGATTGCCAAAATAGAAACCGCATTTACTACTTTAAAATCTCGGTCGGTTGTCTCAATCATATCTTTCATACATGGAGCTTCTCCAATCAACATACCGCCTTTATCATACTTTTTCATGATCTTGTTTAAAGAATCCACTTGTTTATTTACTTCATTACTTGCTACTCGATATTCTGAATTCACAAGCAATAATTCCCATTTATCACTTTCTAATACTTCTCGAATATGATCTGGCAAGATTTCTACTGGAACTTTTGATCCTAATACAGATTCAAGTCCAAGAACATATTTGACTCCTTTTACATTTTCCATCTCGTGAATCATAGAACGTACATCATCTGATGGAAGGGAGGCATCCAAAAGAATCATGTGAGTTGATGCAATATCAAACTCTTCTGATAATTTAGAATTTGCGATCACATATTTCATATCCTTTGGCAAACATTCACCCATATCATAATATACTTCTGCATTTGTTTTCTTATATCCGTAAAATGCTGGTGGAATCAAAAGCACAAACACAAGAATGAATACTGGGAAAACATGGATCACTTTTTGAGAAAATCGTGTCATATCTTTAATCAATGGTCTGTGCTTTGTCTTTTGAAGTGGTTTGTCAAAAATCAAAATCAAGGCTGGAAGCACTGTAACACAACCTACTACTCCAAGCAGAACTCCTTTTGCCATTACAATTCCCAAATCTTTTCCAAGTGTAAATGTCATAAAGCAAAGTGCTATAAAACCTGCCACTGTAGTGATGGAACTTCCCACAACTGAAGTAAATGTTTCATGAATCGCAACTTCCATTGCTTTTTTATAGTCTGAGCAATTTTCTTTTTGTTCGTTATAACTATGCCATAAGAAAATAGAATAATCCATAGTAACGGCAAGTTGTAGGACAGCTGATAACGCTTTTGTAATATATGATATTTCACCGAAGAAATAATTGCTTCCTAAATTGATCAAAATCATCATTCCAATAGAAGCTAAGAAAATAAATGGAACCAAATAACTATCTAGGAACAACATCATCGCTGCACATGCCAATAGGACTGCTAATCCGACATACACTGGTTCTTCCTTTTCACACAAATCCTTTAAGTCTGTTACGAGTGCAGACATACCAGAAACAAAACATTGTTTTCCTGTCACAGAACGTATTTCACGGATTGCATCCATCGTGATATCTTCGGATGTCGCACTATCAAAAAATACTGCCACCATGGTGGCATCTTCTGTATTAAACTGATCATATAATTCATCTGGAAGAAGTTCCTTTGGTACTGAAATGTCTGCAAAAGAGCTATACCACAGTACTGTCTCTACGTGGTCCACTTTCTCAATCTTTTTTACTAATTTTGCAACTTCTTTATCTTCCATATTTTCAACTACAATAAAAGAAAATGCACCTTTTCCAAATTCTTTTAGAAGTTCTTTTTGTCCTTTAACGGTATCCATATTTTCTGGAAGATAATCAAGCATATCATAATTGATTCTTGTTCCTACCATTCCTAGAACGGATGGAATCATTAACAGCAGTGTAACGATCAAGATCAACACCCGGTGCTTTACCACCGCTTTCGAAAATTTCATACTATCTGTTCCTCTCTTTCTTTTATAACTGTTATTCTCCAATGATTCTATCTGGCTGTTGATGATGGATAATCTTTACCATTGTAATCACTGTACTCATACTTAAAATTCCCTCACACAATAAGGTAATTCCAAGGAAGATCATAAGAAGGGTTCCTCCTTCGCCTGGTCTAAAAATAAGAATCAAGCCAAAAATACCTGTTATAACAGCAATTGCCGCAATCAGCCACCACTGAAAAATCCCAAATTTTTTTGCCTCCAATGCAATTCTTACCTTAAAAAGTCCATCTCCTAAAACAGAGATTCCAAACGCCACGCAAATAAAATTCAAAAGGCTTCCCGGATGTACTAATAAGATAATTCCAAGCACCATCATTAAGATTCCAAACTCAAAATCAAATTGAAACGCCAATCGAAAAAGATCTTTCGAAAAATATCCCACAAGCTTAATACATCCAAATGCGACAAATATAATCCCGCAAATCGTACCAAGTAAGGTAGCAGAAAATTCTGGAAATATGATTAATGTAATACCTAAAACACATAGCACAATAGAAATTACTATATAACCAATTTTAGCTGTTTTCATTGGTGCAACCGAGCGCACGACAAAACACCTCCTTCTTGTTCCTTTCTTTTTTTAGTATACGAAGAACTTTTCAATCTTGGAATGGACAATACATTCCACTCTGTAAAAAAAATAGGCAGTGTCCCTTTATATGCCCGATTTTTAGACAAAAAAAAGTGACTGCCTAAAAATGAAGGCAATCACTTACAATTTTCTGTATTTATTTATTTTTCATCTGCTCAAAAAGTTCATGAAACATCCCACAGATTATGTGAAGATCGTAGATATATTCTTCCTTTAATCCATTAGAAATCCAATCGATACAAAATCCAAATAGCATACACTTATTTGCTTCTATACAAATTCTTTTTTGATTCTCATCTAGTTCAATATCTTTTAATGCAGTTTCAGAATATTTTTTCACAACTTCCCCACATAAACGCATAGCATGTTCTTCATAAATATCCCGATTCACTGATCGAAAAATATGTAGCAATGCTTTTTTATTCTCCATACAAACCTTGTAAAATTCATCTACAAATCCATCCAAAGAATCTAAAGTTGGATATTTTTCAATTAATTTGTTTGTTTCTTCCATGATGATTTCTTCCACAAGAGAAGGGATATCGCGAAAATGATAGTAAAAGGAATTTCGATTGATTCCACAATCCTCTACAATATCTCGAACACTAATCTTATTAAATGGCTTTTCATTTAAAAGCTTTACAAAAGAAATCTTAATTGCCTGTTTTGTAAAATTAGCCATCGACTTTCTCCCTTCCTATTGTATAGCATGACTCACTCTCATTATAAACACCCTATTCGCAAATTTCAATTAAAAAGTACTCCGATCAAACAAACATTTTCCTATTTTAGGATTTTTCTAAGAGCAATATGATAAACCTTTTTATATGGTTGATATCTTACAGGTAAATCCAACCATGTTTTTTTCTCTACCATACTTTTGTAATGAGTAAATGTATCAAAACCTGCTTTTCCATGATACCCACCCATTCCACTTTCTCCTACACCTCCAAAAGGCATTTCACTTGTAGCTAAATGTACGATTGTATCATTCACACAACCCCCTCCAAAGGAACATCTTGTAGTAACTTTTCGCACAATATCTTTATTTTTTGTAAATAAATATAGTGCAAGCGGTTTTGGCATACTCTGTATATTTTTGATAACTTCTTCTATATGGTCAAACGTTAAGATTGGTAAAACTGGTCCGAAAATCTCTTCTTGCATAGCTTTGTCAGAAACTGTTATGTGGTCTAACACTGTTGGCTCGATTTTTAGAGTCTCTCGATCGAACGCTCCTCCATGTACTATTTTTTCTTGATCGATTAAGTTTAAAATTCTATCAAAATGTTTTCTATTTATGATTTTTCCATAAGATTCATTTTCTAATGGTCGTTTGCCATATTGCCTTTGAATTTCTTTTTTTAATTCTTTTACAAATTTATCCTTTACTGTTCGATCACAGTAAATATAATCTGGCGCAACACAAGTTTGCCCACAGTTTAAATACTTCCCAAAGACAATTCTTTTCACAGAAAGTTTTATATTTGCGGATTTATCCACAATACAAGGACTTTTTCCACCTAATTCTAGGGTAACTGGTGTGAGAAACTCCGCTGCTTTTTTCATTACTTGTTTTCCTACACTTTGACTTCCCGTAAAGAAAATGTAATCAAAATGCTGTTCTAACAAACAAATATTTTCTGCTCTACCTCCAGAAACAACAGCCACATATCTCTCATCAAAACAATCTGCAATCATCTGACTTAATAGTTTGCTTGTGTATACACAATAGGCACTCGGTTTCAGGATTACCGTATTTCCTGCTGCCAACGCATCAATAAGTGGGTCTATTGTAAGTAAAAATGGATAATTCCATGGACTCATAATAAGAACCACACCATATGGAGAAGGTTTCATAAAGCTTCTAGAATGAAATTGCGACAGTGGTGTATGTACCGTCTTAGTTTTTGAGAACGTTCTAATATGCTTCTTCATATAAGAAATTTCACTTAACACCAACCCAATTTCACTCATATAACTTTCAAACGCACTTTTCCCAAGATCTTTTTGCAATGCATATTGAATCTCGTCTTCATGGATTTGAATCCATCTTTTTATTTTTTCCAATGCTTGCATTCGAAAGTTAATGTTCATAGTCGCATTTGTATGAAAAAAATTGCGTTGTTTGTGTACAAGTTCTTTTACTTCTTCTTGAATCATATGTACCTCCCCCTATCTTTTATTCCTACAGATAATGGAGTGCAAAAGCACAACGCCCTTTCCACTCCATTTAAAATTTCCAAGTTTTGTTTTATCTATCAGACTGCTCTTGTATAAGTCTTAAGCCAATTTTTCTCATCTTCATCTAAATATGGAGAAATTGTTTCATATACAGATGCATGATACTCATTTAACAATTTTTTATCTTCTTCTGTCATAATTGATGG
>JARIEI010000016.1 GCA_029256845.1 Ruminococcus sp.
CTTCATTTAACCATCCAAGGGCAACTCAAAAAATATAAAAAATGCTTTCAACTCCTTTTTTTATTAGTTGTAGCTTTTTTTACTGGTACTACTGTTGCCATGATTCAAACTCATCTATCTTCTTCAACGAAAACGTCAACCCCTTCCAATCGTATTCTTTTACCTGAAGAAAATTGGGGATTAAGTTTTCAAGATGACGGAAAACCTCCTATTGGGAATACCTCTCCTGATGATTTAAAAAAATACGACGCTTACTACGTTGGAAATCCAAACGAAAAAACAATTTATCTTACCTTTGACGCCGGATATGAAAACGGAAATCTTCCTAAAATACTTGATACTTTAAAACAACATCATACACCTGCCACATTTTTTGTGGTTGGAACCTTCGTCGAATCAAACCCTGATCTTGTAAAGCGTATGGTGGACGAAGGGCATGCTGTAGGAAACCACACATGGAATCATCCAGATATGTCTAAACTTACTACAAAAGAAGAATTTTTCAAAGAATTAGATTCCGTTGAAAAAAAATTTAACGAGATTACTGGCGCACACATGCAAAAATATTATCGTCCTCCACAAGGAAAATATAGTGAAGCGAACCTTCAAATGGCAAAAGAATTTGGATATCATACATTTTTCTGGAGTTTGGCCCATGTAGACTGGCAACAAGATAACCAACCTTCCAAAGAACAAGCTTTTGATAAACTAATTGGACGTATTCATCCTGGCGCCATTGTTTTACTACACACCACTTCTAGTACAAATGCTGAAATTCTAGATGAATTAATTACAAAGTGGGAAAGCATGGGATATACCATTAAACCTCTTGAACACTTAATTCAAAACTCATGATCAAAAAAGAGCATACCTACATTTCACGTAAGATATGCTCTTTCAACCATTTATTTTTTTTGACGCTCTTTAAATATCTCAACAATTTCCATCATTTCATCCGATGGATTTGAAATGACTGCTGTGTTAAACACCTTACAAGGTGCACTTTCTTTTACGCTGTCTACTGCTGCAGTAACTGCTGAAACAGATCCGCTTACAAAGATAAGAGCATGTCCACCACATTTCGTATCTTGTGTCTCATAAGATACTTCGGATGCCTTTAACATCTGGTCTAATACAACTACTGCATTTGCTTCTCCTAGAACTTCAACAAGTCCGTATGCTCCATGTCTTGCCATAACTTTACCTCTCCCTTACTTATTAATCGTCATAGTAATTGCTGCTTCGGTTTCTTTCAATGGCGCTGCAATCACTGTATGGGAAACAATCTTTGAAATCGGTTCTGCCGCTTGAAGCGCTGCCTCCATCGCTGCTTCTACATTTGATACATTACCACGTAGCTTTACACAAGCACCTGCTCCAAGACGATTTCTCTCTACAGACTGAATTTTAACATCTGCTGCTTTTGCTGCTGCATCTAATGCTACAAAACATGCACATTCACTATCTAACTCAAATACGCCTATTGCCATACCTTCATATTTTCCGGCCATAATCTCCTCCTACACAAAAAACGTTCCTCAATAAATTTACTTATATATGTCGTTATTATATAAAAAACGCTTATTTTTTTCAAGCCTGATTTCTTAGAATCGCACGTTTTTCAATCATCTGTGCTGTAATACTTATTGCTATTTCAGCTGGAGTTTCTGCCTTTATATCTAGCCCGATTGGTGTGGTTACTCTTTGAAGATCCTCCTCATTGAATCCTATTTCTTTCAATTTTGCAAATACACTTGCCTTCTTTTTGCGACTTCCAATTACACCAATATACGCTGCTGGTGTCTTTAACACCTGCGCCTGAACTTCCAAATCATCTTTATGACCTCTCGTCATAATACATACAAAATCTTGTTCTTTAATGTGAATCGATTCCGATATTCTCGAAATGTCAATCAGTTTTACCTGATCTGCCGTTGGAAATAACTCTGGCTTGCAAAAATCTTCCCGGTCTTCTAACACTGTGCATTGGAACCCGACGGTAGAAAGAATTGGAACAAGTGCCTGTGAGACATGGCCTCCTCCAAAAACAAATACTCTGCTTTTATTTTGAAGTGGCACCATAAAATAATGATGTTCCTCTACATGAATCTGACACGGTTTTTCTTTTAAAGATTCTAGCACACAAGATGGGAGATTTTGTCCCATGCTTCCTTCTTCTTTTGCATAAACAGACCATGTATGGGCAGTGATATCCTGGATCATCCAAAACTGCTCTTCTTTATCATATAATTTTTTCATTTGATTTACGATGGTTCTGTTTTCTTTTTGTTCTGCACTAATGAATTGAAAATAAATTGTCACATCCCCACCACAAACCATACCAAGGTCTTGAATCTGATTTGGTTTAAGATAAAACGTCTCAAGATGTGACTCTCTTCGAATAATCAGTTCCTTTCCAAGACACTCACTTTTATATTCTACTGCACCACCACCAACCGTTCCTGCCATTCTACCTTCACTGCCAATCAGCATAGACGCACCTGCTCCTCTTGGGGTAGAACCTTTTTGTTCTACAATTGTTGCCAGAACACAGTCTTTGTTATTTTCTAAACTTGTTGCCAATAACTGAATGATTTCCTTCATCTATTTCACCTTCTTTTTGTCTATAACAATTCTTTTCTCAATTGTTCTGGTGTCTTTAGGGAAAGGAGTGATGGCGCAATATCAAGCACTGTTTTTGCTCCACATTCTCCTCTTTTTGACATTCGATACGCAGCCCGCGCATAACAAACTAAAACACTAGAAGTAAATTCTGGATTTGATTCCAACTTAAGAGAATACTCAATTACATGCTTATTTCCTGTTCTTCCTGTTTCTCCACTACGAATCACAAATCCACCATGAGGCATTTTATGATGTTCTTTTTCTAACTCCTCTTCCGAAATAAAAGTAACTGTTGTATCGTAATCCGCAAAATATGCTGGCATATTCTTTATTTCATTTTCAATTTGCTCTAAGTTTGCCCCTTCTTGTGCAACTACATAACATTCTCTTAAATGCTTTTGCCTTGTAGTAAGTTTCGGTCTATTTCCACTTCTAACTTCTTCTACTGCTTTTTCAATTGGAACCGTATATTGAATTGCATTTCGTACTCCGGAAATTCTACGGATTGCATCGGAATGTCCCTGACTTACTCCTTTTCCCCAGAATGTATACGTTTCTCCATCTGTCAAAATAGATTCTGCATACAATCTGTTTAGAGAAAACATTCCTGGATCCCAGCCAACAGATATAATTCCGATTTTCCCGCTTTGTTTAGCAACTTCATCCATGGCTGCAAAATACTCTGGTATTCTTGCATGTGTATCAAAGCTATCTATCGTATTAAAATTTTTCAGTACTTCTGGTCCAATAACTGGAAGATCTGTTGCGGATCCCCCACAGAGAATCACAACGTCAATTTCGTCCTTCATTTTCATCATATCATCCGCCAAAAGCACTGGAACATTTTTTGAATAAATAGAAACATTCTTAGGTGGTCTTCTTGTAAAGACAGCCTTTAATTCCATGTCTTCATTTCTTTCTATTGCAAGTTCTACGCCTCGTCCAATATTTCCATACCCCATAATTGCAACTCTGATTTTTTCCATTTCAAAAGCTCCTTCCTTCTTCTATAAATTTTTATTTTTCCACTTTCCACTTCGCACACGGAAGTATGCATAAACAGCTCCGATGCTCCATCCAATCGGAATGGAAATCCATATTGCTCTTTCCTGAATAAAATGTGATAAGGAATATGCAATAATAACACGCATAAACAGATTTGACATTGAGCTTATAAGAAACGCTTTCATGTCTCCTGCTCCTCTTAAAAGGCCGTTACTTACAAATAAAATACCCATGACAGCATAAAAAATTGAAACCGTCTTCATGTATCGTAACCCATAGCTCATAGCGCCGCCTTCTACACCTGTATTTAAAAACAGTCCCAAAAGATTTGGTCCACATAGATAAATCACACCTGTCAGCACCACTGAGAAGATCGTTAGCATAAAGATACATGCACGATATCCTTCTCGTACTCGTTCTTCCTTTCCTGCCCCAATGTTTTGCGCTGTATAACTAGACATGGCGTTGGAAAAATTGATATTTGGCATCATCGACAATGTATCAATCTTCGTCGCTGCAGTATATCCTGCAACAAAAACTTTTCCATAAGAATTTACCAAACCTTGCATACACATCATGCTGACAGAAACGACTGACTGCTGAATAATGGATGGCACTCCAACCTTAGCAATTTTCTTAACTGCATCATAATGAAAAATTGCTGGTTTCTTTCCTCTGTTTTCTTCTTCATTTTCCATGTACCGAAGTCTTTTCATCAAAACAATAAACGATACAACCGCACAAGCTCCCTGTGCAATCAAAGTTGCCCAGGAAACGCCTGCAACTCCCATCTTGAAATAAATCACAAATACAAGGTCCAATACGATGTTTGTAATTGCAGAAACAATCAGAAACATCAATGGTGTTTTGCTGTCTCCTAATGCATTGTAAATACCATTTAAAGAATTATATAAAAATAAAAATATGGCGCCTCCAAAGTATATTCTAAGATATATAAGAGAATCTGCCATAATATCTGGATCTGTTCCTAAAAGTTGCAATAATGGAGCAGAGAATATTTCTCCCAAAACCATAATTCCTATTCCTATTATTCCTAACGCTACAAGTGCCGTATACACCGTTGTTTTCATTTCCATAATTCTTCCTGCTCCAAACAGCTGTGAAATTACAACGGTACATCCCATCGATAATCCTGAAGCGATTGCCACTGCAAGAAAAACAATTGGAAAAGAAGAACCTACTGCCGCAAGGGCATCTTCTCCTACAAACTTTCCAACCACCATAGAATCTACCATGTTATATAACTGTTGAAACAAATTTCCTAAAACCATAGGAAGGGCAAAGAAAAACAAAAGTTTTAACGGTTTACCTTCTGTAAGATTTTTTACCACTTTTCATTTCTCCTTTT
>JARIEI010000050.1 GCA_029256845.1 Ruminococcus sp.
ATACAAAATATAACAGAGGCTGTACAGGCATTATTTGGTGTCGAAGTGCATAAGATAAAAATAATGAAAAGGTCTGACAAGTAAGGAGGAGTATAAGATGAAACATATGTTTAAAAAAAATCAGATCATTATTACATTGCTGACACTTATGATCGCAGTGGCAGGGTATCTTAATTATTCGGGAAAACTATTTACAAGTCCGGATAAAAATTCTACGGAGGCAAACGCAGAACTTGCAAATAAAGAACTTTTAGATATTTCAGAAGAAGATATTGAAGAAGAGGACAAAAAAGAAATCGCCAGTAATGATTCAGAAGTAGAAGGAGTACCAGGAGAAGCGGTCCTTACAAACAGTTCCATGGAAGCTACAGTAGCACAGGCAAAGGTGGCTAGAGAACAAGTGCGGGCACAAAATAGAGAAACTCTACAACAATTAATTGATAATACTGAAATTTCAGAACAGGAAAAACAAAATGCAGTGAACGAGATGGTTAAAATGACAGAAGTGGCAGAAAAAGAAATGGCAATTGAAACATTAATGGCATCCAAAGGATTTTCGGATTCGGTTGTAAATCTAACAGAGGATTCAGCGGATATTGTTGTTAACAGTCGAGAATTATCAGAAGCAAATCGTGCACAAATCGAAGATATTGTACTAAGAAAAACAGATATAGCTCCAGAAAAAATCGTAATTACTCCGGTGACAGAAAAAAATGACGCAAAATAAGAGCCAAACAATTGCGGCATACTTTTTAATGTGATACACTGTCTATGTACGCTTTGGCGTATATGATAAAGGAGAATATTATGTCAGTAATAACGAATGAAATTAAAAAAAGAAGAACATTTGCAATTATATCCCACCCAGATGCCGGGAAAACTACACTTACGGAAAAATTCCTACTTTATGGTGGGGCGATTAACCAAGCTGGATCTGTAAAAGGTAAGGCGACTGCAAAGCATGCAGTTTCTGACTGGATGGAAATTGAGAAAGAAAGAGGTATTTCAGTTACTTCTTCGGTGTTACAGTTTAACTACGATGGGTATTGTATTAATATTCTAGACACACCAGGACATCAAGATTTCTCAGAAGACACCTATCGTACTTTGATGGCGGCAGATTCGGCAGTTATGGTAATCGATGCATCCAAGGGAGTAGAGGCACAGACAAGAAAGTTATTTAAAGTTTGTGTCATGAGACATATACCGATTTTTACATTTATCAATAAAATGGATCGAGAAGCAAAAGATACGTTTGAATTACTTGATGATATTGAAAAAGAACTTGGAATTGCCACTTGTCCAGTGAACTGGCCAATTGGATCAGGGAAAGAGTTTAAAGGAGTTTACGATAGAAACAAAGAAGTAGTGGAACTTTTCTCTGATACAAAGAAAGGAACTACAACAGGAGAGGTACGTGTAGTTGATGCGAATGATCCAGAACTTGATTGGATTTTAGGAACAGAGGCAAAAGTAACATTGGAAGAAGAAATTGAACTTTTAGATGGAGCTGCTGCTGAATTTGATCAAGAGATGGTAGATAAAGGAGAATTGTCACCGGTATTCTTTGGTTCAGCACTTACAAACTTTGGAGTGGAGACATTTTTGCGTCATTTTCTTGCTATGACGAGCTCTCCACTTCCAAGAAAATCAGACCACGGAATGATTGATCCTATGGAAGAAAATGATTTTTCAGCATTTGTATTTAAGATTCAGGCAAATATGAATAAAGCACATCGAGATCGTATTGCGTTTATGAGGATTTGTTCGGGAGAATTTAATGCAGGCATGTCTGCGTACCATGTGCAAGGTGGAAAAGAAGTAAGACTTTCACAACCGCAGCAGATGATGGCAAGTGAAAGAAAGATGATTGAAAAAGCTTATGGTGGAGATATCATTGGTATTTTTGATCCAGGTATTTTCTCAATAGGAGATACAATTACCACATCTAAGGACAAGATTGCATATGAAGGGATTCCGACATTTGCGCCAGAACACTTTGCGAGAGTCCGTCAGGTAGATACCATGAAACGAAAACAGTTTGTAAAAGGAATCAACCAGATTGCTCAAGAAGGAGCCATTCAGATCTTCCAGGAATATAATACGGGAATGGAAGAAATCATCGTTGGGGTAGTAGGAGTGCTTCAATTTGATGTGCTTAAATATCGCTTAAAAAACGAATACAACGTGGATATCTTGTTGGAAAATCTTCCATATGAGTACATTCGATGGATTGAAGATACGAAAACAGATCTTGATAAGATTACAGGAACTTCAGATATGAAGAAAATCAAGGATTTGAAAGGACGTCCATTACTTTTATTTGCGCATGAGTGGAGTATTCGTATGACGATAGAGCGAAATGAAGGACTTCAGCTTTCTGAATTTGGAAGATCCTAATAAATAGCTTTGCAATTTTTATGATATTTGTTATAATGGAAAAAGGTATAGGGATAAAAAGAAATTAAACCCGATAGGAGGTTTTTAAAATGGCAAAGGATGAAAGAAATACTTACATGATTCAGAACGATTCTAGTTTCGGCGAAGTGAAGATTGCAGATGACGTGGTTTCTTCTATCGCTTCTTTTGCAGCGACTGAGGTAGATGGAGTTGCATCATTAGCAGGAAGCACAAATGGGGAATTCGGTACTAGATTTAGTATGAAAACATTATCTCGAGCAGTAAAAGTAGATGTTCTTGAAGGAGTTGCTACAATTTCTATAGCGTTGAATTTAAAATATAATTTTAATATTATGGATGTTTGTGCTAAAGTTCAAGAGAAAGTAAAAACTGCAGTAGAGAATATGACAGGATTTGATGTAGCTGATGTGAATATTAAAATTATAGGCATGGAGATGTAAAAACTCCATGCCTTTGAAGTCACGTTAATAAAGTAAAATGAGGTGCAAGCAATGATTACAATAAATGGTAAAGCAGCATTTGGGGGAATCGTGATTGGTAAAATCAAAGAATTCTCAAAGGAAAAGAATGTTGTTAGAAGAACCAAAATTACAGATGTAGAAGCAGAATACACCAGATTTGAACATGCAAGAGAAACTGCGATTACACAGCTAGCTAGTCTTTATGAAAAGGCAGTTAAAGAAGTAGGAGAAACAAATGCAGCCATCTTTGAGGTGCATCAAATGATGTTAGAAGATGATGATTATTTGGATTCAATTAAAAATATGATTGAAACGCAGATGGTAAATGCAGAGTTTGCAGTTGCTACAACAGGAGACAACTTTGCCTCTATTTTCTCTGAGATGGATGATGAATATATGAAAGAACGTGCCGCAGATGTGAAAGATATTTCGGAGCGTGTGATACGAATTCTTTCAGGAATTGAAGAAGCAAGTGAAGATTCAGAAGAGGAGGATCCGTTCATTGTTGTGGCGGATGACCTTGCTCCAAGCGAAACCATTCAGTTAGACAGAAGTAAAGTACTTGCTTTTGTAACAAGAAAAGGATCTACAAATTCACATACCGCCATTCTGGCAAGGACTATGAATATTCCGGCTCTTGTATGTACACCACTTGATAATGAGGTGGATGGAAGAATAGCAGTAGTGGATGGGAATTCTGGAAAGATTATTCTAGATCCAGAAGAAGAGACGATAGTGTCTTATGAAAAACTTTTAAAAGAAGAAAGAGAAAGAAAAGAACTACTACTTCGTTTAAAAGGACAAAAAACAGTTACAAAAAGTGGAAAAGAGATCAAACTATACGCAAATATTGGTGGAGTAAAAGATGTTGCAGCTGTGTTACAGAATGATGCAGCAGGAATTGGACTTTTTAGAAGTGAGTTTTTGTACTTACAAAGTGATACTTACCCAACAGAGAATGAGCAGTTTAATGCATATAAAACTGTGGCAGAAATGATGGCAGGGAAAAAGGTAATCATTCGAACCCTTGATATTGGTGCAGACAAACAGATTGATTATTTTAATCTAGATAAAGAAGAAAATCCAGCATTAGGCTACAGAGCGGTTCGAATTTGCTTGGATCGACCAGAAATTTTCAAGACACAACTTCGTGCACTTTATCGTGCTAGTGCATATGGCAATATTGCGATTATGGTTCCGATGATTGCATCTTTATGGGAAGTACAAAAAGCCAAAGAATTGGCTGAGTCTGTAAAAGAAGAGTTAAAGACAGAGGGAATTGCATTTGGAGACGTAGAGTTTGGAATTATGATCGAAACACCAGCAGCAGTGATGTTGGCAGATGAACTTGCGAAAGAAGTAGATTTCTTTAGTATTGGTACCAATGATCTTACACAATACACCCTCGCAATCGACCGTCAAAATGCGAAACTAGACATGTTCTATGACGCACATCATCCAGCAGTTCTTCGTATGATTCAAATGGTAATTGATAGTGCTCATAAAGCAGGAATTTGGGCAGGAATTTGTGGAGAACTTGGAGCAGATACAACTTTGACAGAGACATTTGTCCAAATGGGAATTGACGAACTGTCTGTTTCACCAGCTATGGTACTTCCAGTACGCGATAAAATTTTAGGGGTTGAGTAATAGAAATATTATGAAACAATATATGAAAAAAGATAATTCACATGGAGGAAATTAAAATGAAAACATTTCAGTATGAAGTAAAAGATGAGTTAGGAATTCACGCAAGACCAGCAGGAATGCTTGTAAAAGTTGCCAAAGGATTCCAAAGTAAAGTGACAATTGAAAAAGGGGAAAAAAATGCAGATGCATCTAGATTGATGGCTGTTATGGCACTTGCTGTTAAACAGGGAGAAACTGTTACTGTTACAGTAGAAGGAGAAGATGAAGATGCAGCATTCGAAGGAGTGAAGGCATTTTTCGAAGAAAATCTTTAATACATGCGATTGTTTAACCTCATACAAAGCATGAAGTTATGAAAATTTAATATTTATATTATACAATTTTAATAAAAATATTCGAAAAGCTTAATATTCATTGACAAATATTGCCATAAAGAGTATGATAGTACTAATTTAAGGCGTAGTTAATATGTCAGAATTATTACTGCTAAGCAGGAAGCCAAGTTTTACGAACCTCGAGCAGAACGTTTGTAAAACTTGGTTTTTATATGTTTGATCATAAGAAAGGAGCAGTTACATAATGTTTAATTTATTCAAGAAAAAACAAGAACAAGGGATTTTGATTGGTTCACCAGCAAAAGGAAAAGCAGTTCCGATCAGTGAAGTAAGTGATCCTACATTCGGAGGAGAAATCCTCGGAAAAGGTGTTGCGATTGTTCCAGAAGAAGGAAAGGTATACGCTCCGGCAGATGGTACCATAGATCTTCTTTTTGATACATGCCATGCAGTTAGCATGACGACAACAGAAGGAGTGGAGGTTCTTATCCATATTGGACTTGACACGGTAGCTTTGAAGGGAGAGCATTTTACTGCACACAAAGCAACCGGTGATAGCGTGAAAAAGGGAGATCTTCTTATTACCGTTGATTTAGACGCAGTAAAAGAAGCTGGATATGATGTGATCACACCAGTTGTAATTTGTAATACAGATGACTATGCATCTGTTGAAGCACTTGCAGGTAAGGAAGTTACGGCAGGTGATGATGTTCTTAAAATCACAAAATAAAAGTGATATTTTAGCCGGGACTCCGGTTTAAAATATAAAGGGATTATGAACTAAGGAGGGTAAAGTTATGATGAAATATCTTCAAAAGCTTGGAAAAGCTTTGATGCTCCCAGTAGCTGTTTTACCTATTTGTGGTATTCTTATGGGAATTGGTTACTTCTTCTGTCCTGCAACAATGCAGGGTGGTGATATCAAAGGAGCACTTCCATTAATCGGATTTTTCCTTGTGAAAGCAGGAGCTGCCTTAATTGATAACATGGCACTTCTATTCGTTATTGGTGTTGGTGTTGGTATGGCTGATGACAACGATGGTACTGCAGGTCTTGCAGCGTTAGCATCTTGGCTTATGATGACAACACTTCTTTCTGATGGAACAGTTACAGTACTTATGCCATCAGTTGCTGAAAATGCAAATGCAATGCTTGCTTTTGGTAAAATTGCAAACCCATTTATCGGTATTCTTGCTGGTATCATTGGTGCTACTTGCTACAACAAATTTAAGAGTACAAAATTACCAGATTGGTTATCATTCTTTAGTGGTAAACGTTGCGTAGCAATTGTTTCTGGTGTAGTTTCTATTCTTGTATCAGCAATCTTATTGTTTGTATGGCCAGTTGTATTTGGAGGACTTATTTCTCTTGGTAAAGCAATCGTAGGACTTGATGCAGTTGGTGCTGGTATTTATGCATTCTTAAACCGTTTGTTGATTCCAACAGGATTACATCACGCATTAAACAATGTATTCTGGTTTGACACAATCGGTCTTGGTGACCTTACACACTTCTGGGCTGGTGAAACATCAGCAGACGTAACATGGGATCTTGGAATGTACATGTCAGGATTCTTCCCATGTATGATGTTTGGTATTCCAGGTGCTGCTTTAGCTATGATCCAGACAGCAAAAGACAATAAGAAAAAAGTTGCAATCGGTTTAGTTGCATCTGCAGCTGTTTGTGCTTTTGTTTGTGGTGTTACAGAACCTTTCGAATTTGGATTTATGTTCTTAGCTCCTGGTCTCTATGTTGTTTATGCATTATTATACGGTATCTTTACAGTAATTACTACTTTACTTGGATTCCGCGCAGGATTTAGTTTCTCAGCTGGTGCGACAGACCTTTTGTTCTCAGCATCTCTTCCAGCAGCTGCAAAAACATGGATGATCATTCCTCTTGGTATAGCAGCATTCCTTGTATTCTACTTGGTATTCCGTTTTGCGATTGTAAAATTCAATCTGAAAACACCAGGTCGTGAAGACGATGATGAAGATGAAAGCAAAGTTCAGCTTGCAAACAACGATTTCACAGAAGTAGCTAGAATCGTCCTTGAAGGCGTTGGCGGTAAAGAAAACGTTGCAAGCATTGACAATTGTATTACAAGACTTCGTCTTGAAATCAAAGATTATACAAAAGTTGATGAGAAGAAAATCAAATCTGCAGGTGTAGCAGGCGTTATTCGTCCTAGCAAAACAGCTGTTCAGGTTATCATCGGAACAAAAGTACAGTTTGTTGCAGATGAATTTAAAAAATTAGCAAAATAAGATATTAGTATAGTAATCCCTTTTAGGCGGTCAGAAATGTCTGGCCGTCTTTTTA
>JARIEI010000111.1 GCA_029256845.1 Ruminococcus sp.
ATAATAGCCCTTATTTTTTTCTGCATTTCCTTTTGTTACTATACTTTCTTCCTTTTTTGCCAGCTTTATTGCTTGCTTATCATAACTGATTTTATATGCCGCTGACAAAACAAGTACGAACAAAAGGGTGCCCGTAAAAAAGCCAATACTGTACTTTGATTTCATCCTCTTACACTCCTTTTTTATACAGTATTGGCTTTTCTTGCTTTATTATACAATCATCTTCGTTTTGCTGGCAATAGATGAAATTTTTTGGAAATATTGTAAATCATTCTTCCTTTTGGAAGATCTAAGATATCCTGCTTCGATAGGGTTCCTAGCTTTAAAACAAACACCGCATACGTAATTGCCGCAAATAAAATAGCTAATATCGTCGGAATTAAGCGTCCTGGTAATATAGCATAAACTCCAGTGTAAATAACATAAGCAACGATTCCCATAATTGCAGATGCCAGAAGAGGCTTTAAAAATGTATTCGTTGTCTCTTGATGGTATTTTACTGTTTTTTTAATTTCCCGTATGTTAAGCCATGCACTACAAATAGAAAATACAATCGAACTTCCCACTACTGCGTAGATATTCCACTTAAATACTGTAAGCATAACTACCAATGAAATCACATGCAAGACCAATGAAATTGCTGCATTTTTTACTGGAGCCATCATTTTATCTAATCCTTGCAGAATTGCCCCTGTTACCGTACTAATGCTTGTAAACACAACTGTAATTGCCCCAATTGACAATAGGTTTGCTGGCGTCTTACTTGCATCGTTAAATAAAAGAATCATTAGAGGAGATGCAAGAGATACAAAGCCCGCAAAACAAGGAATTGCAATTAACATTGTAAACCGCAAGGTTTGGTTAATCTTCTCGTGTGCAAGCTTTTTATTTCCCGATGTAACCACTACGGCCAAACTTGGAATTACAGACGCTGCAAGCCCGTTTGCAACCGCCAGCGGAACATTAATTAACGTATTATATTTTCCCGTGTATATACCAAGTAAGGCCATATAATCTTTTTCTGCAAATCCTTGGACCGACATGATCTGATTAAATAAATACATATCTATGATTTGATTGATGTTTCCGATTGCCGTACTAAAGATTACAGGAACAATTGTCAGTACCATGATTTTCATGATACGACTATAGCTTTCTACCCGCTTTGTATGATCGCTACGAAGTTGTTTTTTTATTTTAGGAATAAATAAATATAAAATAAATAACAAAAATAAAAAACCAGCCAAAGCGCCCATCACTGTACCTAATGTACCTCCGGAAGCCCCATAGGCAGGACCCAACAACTCTTCGTTTTGTTTAACAGCCTCACGCATTCCTACTTTGAACAGTGCTGCTGCTCCTACAATACTAACAATTGCATTAATAATCTGTTCTATAATTTGAGATACTGCTGTAGGGACCATTGTACCAAGTCCTTGAAAATATCCTCGGATCACTCCCATGACAGAAACAATCAGTAATCCTGGTGCCAACATTTTTAATGCGTAAAAGCTAAGTGGTGACTTCATAAGATTGGTAGAAATTACTTCCGCCCCAAAAAATATTACGAGAGAAACAACAAGTCCAACAACGATTGAGAAAACCAATGCACATAAAAAAACACGAAACGCATTTCGTTTCTGGTTCATTGCCATACGTGCTGAAACCAGTTTGGACACAGCCAACGGGTAGCTAAAGGATGACAAAATCAGTGCTACAGAATAGATTTCAAATGCATATCCGTAAAATCCGTTTCCCTCGTCCCCTAAAATGTTTGTTAGTGGAATTCTATATGCAACACCTATGATTTTTGTCACCACAGCTGCAATTGCAAGAATTGCCCCCTGGATCAGGAAATCATCTTTTTTATTATTTGTTTTCTTGTGTACTTCAGACATACATTTCCTCCATAGGTTTCATTTGTTTATCTTGTAATTTGAATGTTTTGTAGAATCTCTCTTTGCTTTTGTTCCATTTCCATTCGTTCCTCTTCCTCCATATGATCATAACCAAATAGGTGGAGCATGCTATGCGCAATTAAAAATGCATATTCTCTTTTTGGGGAATGACCATATGCCTGTGCTTGTTCCAAAACTTTCTCTTTGGAGATTACAATATCTCCAAGCAGTAATTCTCCCGTTTCTGGGTTAAAATAATCTTCTGGACAATTTTCTAAAAATGAAAATTCTCCTGGAATTTCATAATCAATCATTGGAAAAGAAAGTACATCTGTTGCTCTATCAATCTGACGAAAAGAACGATTCATTTCCCTAATATTTTCATTATCCGTAAGTAATAAATTAATTTCTGCCTCGTAAGGACACTTTACATAATCGAGTGCTGCATCTATGACCAGTTGTGCAATCTCTTTTGTATCAACTGGAAGGATTACCTCCCCTTCTTCTTCCATGTATAGACTCATGATCTTCTCCTTTTATCCTTTGCTTTATTATTTCCTTTTTCTGATCCTCGAATTCCTTTTTTCTCATATTCTTCATAGGCTTTTACAATCTTTTGAACCAGTGGGTGTCTTACAACATCTTTGCTTGTTAGTGTACAAATATTAATATCATCAATATTTTTTACAACCTTTATAGCAACATCAAGTCCAGATGTGGTACCTTGTGGAAGATCCTTTTGTGTAGCATCTCCTGTAATCACAACTTTTGTTCCAAATCCAATTCTTGTAAGGAACATTTTCATTTGTGCCGGTGTTGTATTTTGCGCCTCATCTAATATAATAAATGCATTGTCAAGAGTACGCCCTCTCATATATGCAAGTGGTGCAACTTCAATCAACCCTTTTTCAGAATTTTTCAAAAAACTTTCTGCTCCCATAATCTGATACAATGCATCGTAAAGTGGGCGAAGATAAGGATCAATTTTGCTTTGAAGATCTCCTGGAAGAAATCCAAGTTTTTCTCCTGCCTCGATTGCCGGACGAGTAAGAATGATCCGATTTACCTCATTGTTTTTGAAAGCAGTAATCGCCATGGCCATAGCAAGATATGTCTTTCCCGTTCCAGCAGGACCTAGTCCAAATGTGATCATGCCATTTCGTATGGCATCTACATACTTTTTTTGTCCCAGTGTTTTTGGTTTAATTGGTTTGCCTTGAAGCGTGTAGCAAATCAATTCCTTATCAATCTCTACAATACCTTCCTCTTTATCTTCGTAAACAAGTGATATTGCATAATCTACATTTTGTTCTGTAATGGTATTTCCACGTTTGGAAAGTTCTACAAGTTGTTCCATCACCCGTTTTGCTTTACTTGCATTTTCGGCCTCTCCCAAAATTTTTGTAGTTCCATCTCTTGCAATTAATGTCACGCGGAAACATTTTTCAATCTTTTTTGCATATACGTCAAACTGGCCAAACACATTTTTTTCATGCTCAGCCGGTAACTCCATCATCATTTCTGCCAGACTCATCTAGATTTTCTCCTTTTATTTCTGAATTATTTATATCTGCCTCTTTTGTAATTTTTTCATTCAAGTAAAGAATTCCCTGTGCAGAGGCTGTATTTTTATTCATATGTATTTTAACATCTTTTTTTCGTATTTGAATACCTTTTTGTTCCAATTCTTTTGAAAAAAGGCCATAATTTAAACTCAATTCTTTTTGTATTTCCTTTTTAGAACGGGCATATTTCTTTGTAGTATAAGGTCGTATCACCTGGTATCCAACAGCTATTGGCAGCTGAAAGTTCTCTCCTAACTTGAGCGTTTTCTCTCTAGCAAAACTTTCCCATTCTTCAAAATGATGCGTGAGAGTTCCTGCTTTCAAAAAATAATTTCCTGCTTTTAAATATACAATTCCTCTTAGGCTATCTTCATAGTTTTTGTGTAAGCCAACTTGATTCACCGAATCTTTATACTTCATGGTTGTATCAGCATAGACATCCGCATCTGCTTTTAAATACTTATATCCCACTACTTCTTGAGAATCATTTGTAATTTCTATTTTCCCAGATACAAGAACATCTCCTTTGGACACATGATCCCCTACATGTACACAAGGACTTCCTTTTCGCGTAATGATCTTTGTGATAACTCCCTCTTTTGTTGCAACTAAATCCTGAGGTGTATCTTGATCTTTTAAACTTTCTCGAAAGGTATCTTCATTCTCTTTTATGTGAATTTTTAAAACGCACCCTTCTAGAGACGCTGAAACCCAGACAATATCATCATACTCTTTTCTTATGTCTTTTACAATCTTCTCACAATTTACTTTATTGCGAGGCATGGATGGCTTTACATCATTCGATTTTAGATAATCCATAAGAATATCTTCTGTCCACTTATCGTTCCCCTCAAAATGAATGTCCCAAATTCTACTTGATAAAAAGCACAAAATCAAAATGCACAAAAACGCACCTGCAAAAAATAGTTTTCTCTTTTCATACCTGTATAAAAAAAATGGAAAGCCAATTCGATTGATAATCCTTATTTTTGTATGTGTTTTTTTTGCAAATGGTCGTATCTTTCGGAAGTCATTCAACTCCATATTCATTGAATAGGATTGCTTAGCTGGAACTAGATCCCACATATAAATTTTATGAAACGCACACAGATTCACGAAACGTTCTGGTGAATTTCCCTCTACACGGATTGTTACATATCCTTTTAGAAAATGATTCAAAGATGCTATCAAACTACTACCTCACTTACAATATTCAAGAGAATCAATCTTACCAGTGATCTTCATTTCATCATTGGTATAAAATTCTATCTTAAGGTTGATCCCTGCAATTTTAATCTGTCTTTGTTTCGCTTGCACACGTATTACATTATCCGTATATTCTATAATTCGTCTATAATTTTCTATACAAGCTTCTTCATTTCCTATAATCGTAACAACGGCTGCTCCCTGCACTACGTCTTTTGGCATGCCGGCAGCAGTCGCTAGTTTTTCTTTGAACCTTTGATGTTCTGATTCTTTCACCATAAATCCCGCCACACATACGTTCTTTATGAAAGTATACGCTATGTTTCCTTGTCCTATTCGAAAGAAAAATAACTATTTCAGTTTTACGTTTAATTTAACTGGTTGATGGTCTGTAAATTCAAACTGCGTATCAATATTTTCTACATTTAAGACTTCAATATTATCAGAAACAATAAATCCATCAATTACATACACTTGTGATTCTTCATAGTTTCCACTGTACGGGCTATTTAGCAATCGACAAGTTGGTGCATTATCAGAGACTGCAAACGAAAATCCCTCTTCCAATTCATCTGCACTTACTTTTCCTGGAACCCAGCTGTCTTTATCGTGAATTGGATAGGTATCCATTCCTTCAAACGTTTGATTAAAATCGCCTCCGGCAATTACATAGTTTCCTTTTTCATATTCTTCTTTTAACTTTGCCGCTAACATTTTACTTTGAGCAATCTTTCCTTCCCCACTATCGTAAGCTTCTAGATGGAAATTAACAAGAACAAGCTCTTTATCTGTTCCAGAAATCGGAATTCGCTCTTCTAACATACAGCGTTTTAAATTGCATGTTTTTACTGGCCATTTAAACGATTCTGGGAGAGCAATTCTTGTCGCATCGGTTACTTTATAATCAGTCATTGTAACAAGTCCACTTGTAACTTTTCCAATTGGAGGCAGTGGGTACGGAACAAAGTCACATTTAAAATTGCAGGCAAAATTTCCTGGAATTTGAAGTGCATCTTCATAATACTCTTGCTGATTTATGTAGTAAGATCGTTTTGAATTCACATCTACTTCCTGGAGAAAATAAATATCCGCCTTTTCTTTTTTTAATGTATTTGTGATTCCTTCTAAATTAGTTTCTACAAGTTGTTTTGACTTAGGCTGCACCTTTTTCCCGCCATCCATGAAAAAATCTTCCTCTTTACTAAGGGCTGCATACCCTGTGTTATAAGATAAAACTGAAAATTCTTCGCCTGTTTTTAATGTACGATCCATTGATTGCACGTCAATGTGCTCAACTGCCTTCGGTCTATATTCTCGAACAGTAAGCCACCCTATAAATAAACCAACAAGAAGAATCATAACAAGAATAATAGAACCGATTATTTTTAAGATTTTCTTTTTTTTCATAAACTTTCTCCCTTTTGCTATGCCTTAATTGCCCAACGCATTTTTGTACATTTTGCTCTTCCGTTTCTAACGCACTCTTGCGCAGATGGTCGAATAACATCTTTGCACACTTCCTTGTATACCCCTTCTCTTGCAAATCGTTTAAAAGACTTCTTAACCATGCGATCTTCTCCTGAATGAAAAGTAAGAATGGCCACTCTTCCACCCGGTTTTAGTACAGATGGTAGTTTTTCTAAGAAAGAGTACAACACTTCAAACTCTTCATTGATATCAATTCGAAGTGCCTGAAATGTCCTTTGACACGCTTTTTTCACTGCCTCTTTTTGTTCGCCTTCCGGAAGAAATGACAAGGCCTTCTCTACTGCCTTACGAAGATCGATGGTTGTTTCCATGCGCCCACCTCTTTTGATCTCTTCTACAACTTCTTTCGAAATCTGGCGTGCATATGGTTCATCGGAATTTTCTACTAACATTCCTTCTAACTCCTCTTGTGTGATCGTGCGAAGTCTTTCAGCCGCAGAAATTCCTTTTTCTGGATTCATACGTAAATCCAAAGGTCCTTCTGTCTTATACGAAAATCCTCTATCCGGATTATCTAGTTGCATGGACGATACGCCCAGATCCGCTAAAACGAAATCAAATGTTCCTGCCTCTTGCGCTACTTGATCAATATTGGCAAAATTAAGGAGTTTTACTGTTAAAATATCCTCTCCATATCCTTGTTCTTTTAGGCGTTTTTTTGTCTTTTCTGACTCGATTGGATCCACATCAAGTCCATAAATATGACCGTTTCCTTTTAAACATTTTAACATCTCTTTTGTGTGTCCACCATATCCTAATGTGGCATCTAACCCTTGCTGTCCTGGCTGAATATTTAGGAAATCTAAAATCTCCTGTACACAAATAGAAATATGCATTCCTGCTGGTGTACTACCTTTTCCTATCACTTTTTGAATTGTATCCGCGTATTTTTCTGGATTGAGTTCTTTGTATTTTTCCTTATAACTTCTTGGATGTGTCCCCTTATAACGAGGACGTCGTTTATGTTGTTGTACATTTTCTTCCATGATAAAACCTCACTTTTAATAAATTCCTATAAATCCGTTACTTATGATAGGGTTCCCCTTGTATAATTCGATAGCTTCGATAAATTTGTTCCAACAAAATAACCCTCATAAGCTGATGTGGAAATGTCATTTTAGAAAAACTAAGTGCATAATCTGAGCGACGTAACACCTCTTTTCCCAATCCTATAGAACCTCCGATCACGAAAATAATATGACTAGTCCCACCAATACCAAGATCCTCAATCTTTCGAGAAAGTTCTTCTGATGTGAGAAGTTTCCCCTTAATTTCCAGTGTGATCACATATGCATCATCTTTTATATATTTAAGCAAACGCTCTCCTTCTTTATTGCGGATGTTCTCTTCAACGACTTCACTTGCTTGATCGGGTGTCTTTTCGTCTGCCACTTCCACGATCTCTAATTTACAATACTTTGAAAGACGTTTGGAGTATTCGGCAATCGCATCTTTTAAATACTTTTCTTTGATCTTGCCAACGGTAAGTATGGTTATCTTCATCCCTTGTCTCCTACTCTTTATATTTTGTCTATTATATCATAAAAAACAGCAAAAATAAAAGAGACATAGCAGATTTTCTCTTTGCTATGTCCCTAATTTTCTTACTATTATTTATTACTTAAGTACTCGTGGATTCCTTTTGCTCCTGCTTTTCCTGCACCCATTGCAAGAATAACAGTTGCAGCACCTGTAACTGCATCTCCACCTGCAAATACTGCTGCTTTTGATGTCTGTCCATTTTCATCATCTGCAACAATACATCTTCTTTTATTCACTTCAAGTCCTTCTGTTGTAGAAGCGATCAATGGATTTGGTGATGTTCCAAGAGACATGATTACGGTATCAAGTTCGATGTCATATTCAGAACCTTCAATCTCTACCGGACGTCTTCTTCCTGATGCATCTGGTTCTCCCAATTCCATCTTTACTACTTTCATACCCTTAACATATCCTTTTTCATCTACAAGGATCTCTTTTGGATTTGTAAGAAGATCAAAAATAACCCCTTCTTCTTTTGCGTGATGTACTTCCTCTGCTCTTGCTGGAAGCTCTGCTTCGCTACGTCTGTAAACAACATGAACTTCTGCACCAAGACGAAGCGCTGTTCTAGCAGCATCCATTGCAACGTTTCCACCACCTATAACAGCTACTTTCTTTCCAGCAACAATTGGTGTATCAAAGCTGTCATCAAATGCTTTCATAAGATTGCTTCGTGTGAGGTATTCATTTGCTGAGAATACTCCATTTGCATTTTCTCCTGGAATTCCCATGAACATTGGAAGACCTGCACCAGATCCAATAAATACTGCTTCAAAATTCTCTTCTTCAATGAGCTGATCAATTGTTGTTGATCTACCAATTACAACATTCGTTTCAAATTTGACACCAAGCTCTTTTACTTTTTCTATTTCTTTTGCAACAACTTTTTGCTTTGGAAGACGAAATTCAGGAATTCCATAAACCAATACACCACCAAGTTCATGCAAAGCTTCAAAAACAGTAACATCATATCCTAATTTTGCCAAATCACCGGCACAAGTAAGTCCAGATGGGCCTGAACCAATTACTGCCACCTTATGTCCGTTTGCTGTTTTTGCACCTTCTGGCTTAATGTCATGCTCTAGCGCATAATCTGCTACAAATCTTTCCAGTTTACCGATAGAAATCGGTGCACCTTTGATACCACGGATACATTGTCCTTCACACTGGGATTCCTGAGGACATACACGACCACAGATTGCTGGAAGTGCAGAAGACTGACCAATGATTCGATATGCCTCTTCAATATTCCCCTCTTTTACTTCATTAATAAATGCCGGAATATTGATTGATACTGGACATCCTTTGATGCATTTTGCATTCTTACAATTCAAACATCTAGTAGCTTCTTCCATCGCTTCTTCTTTACTGTATCCTAAACATACTTCTTCAAAGTTTGTGGCACGTACTTTTGGATCCTGCTCTCTTACTGGTACTCTTTCTAATACATTTGCCATTATTCGTCACCTCCATCATGACCGCATCCTTTTCCATCATGTCCATGATGTGTCTTTCCTTCTTGGAGTTTCAAAAGTGCGCGTCCCTCTTCGCTTTTATACATCTGCATTCTTGCCATTGCTTGATCAAAATCAACAAGATGACCATTAAACTCTGGTCCATCTACACATGCAAATTTAATCTCATCTCCCACTTGAAGACGACATGCACCACACATTCCCGTACCATCAACCATAATAGGGTTCATGCTTACAATGGTAGGAATTTCCAACTTTTTAGTCATAAGAGATACAAATTTCATCATGATCATAGGTCCAATCGCTACACAATGATCATAGTGTTTTCCTTCTTTTTCCACTAAATCTTCTATAACCTTTGTAACCATACCTGAACGTCCATAAGATCCATCATCTGTAGTCACATAAAGATTTCCTGCAACAGCTTCTAATTCTTTTTCAAGAATTAGCATATCCTTTGTTTTAGATCCAACAATAACATCTGCTGAAATTCCTCTTTTATGAAGCCACTTTACTTGTGGATATACTGGTGCTGCACCAACACCACCTGCAACAAAAAGTATTTTTTTCTTTTTTAATTCTTCAATATCTTCATGAACAAGATCAGATGGACATCCGAGTGGTCCCACAAAATCACGGAACGAATCTCCTTCCTTAAGATCTGCCATCTTAATTGTAGATGCACCTACTTCTTGGAATACGATAGAAATGGTACCAGCTTCTCTGTCGTAGTCACAAATCGTAAGCGGGATTCTTTCTCCTTTTTCATCCATTTTTACGATCACAAACTGACCTGGCTGACAATGTTTTGCAACTCTTGGTGCTTCCACATCCATAAGATAAATCTTATCAGCCAGTTTTTCTGCTTTAATTATCTTGTACATTTTGTTCCTCCTTGTAATTTCTTACCTTTTAACTATAATACTCTAATTTGTATGGAAAGACAAGCATCGAATCAGACGAAAATCAAGAGGCAGGTTTCTTGTTCCTGCCTCTTTTGATTTTCTTATTTTGCTTGTTTTTTTAATTTAGAAATCAACTTCTTTTCCATAATAAATACATGTAAATAATCTTTCCATTTCCGCTGGAGTAATGCTTCTTGGGTTAGATCCTGTACATGCATCACCAACAGCAAGTTCAGAAATATTAGAAATTTTTTCTTTGAATTCATTCTCATCGATGCCGAATTCCTTTAATGTATGTGGAATATTTAAAACATCGTTGAAATGATCGATTTTCTTACATAAGCTATTGATCAATGCTTGTTCTGATGTTCCTTCAAGACCAACTCTTCTTGCAATTTCTGCATAACGTTTTGCAGCAACTGGATCTTTTGCATTATAACGAATTACATATGGAAGATACATTGCATTTGCAAGCCCATGTGTGATATGTCCTGTTGAGAATGCTGCGCCAGTTTTATGTGCCATAGAATGTACAATGCCAAGTAAAGCATTAGAAAATGCCATACCTGCAAGACACTGTGCTGTATGCATCTTTTCTCTTGCATCCTGATTTCCTGCATAAGAAGATGGAAGATAATCAAATACCATTTCAATTGCCTGAATTGCTAATGGATCTGTAAATGCACAGTTTAATGTAGAAACATATGCTTCAATTGCATGAGTAAGTGCATCCATACCAGTATATGCAACTTGATGTGCTGGAAGAGCTTCTACTAATTCAGAATCAACAATTGCTACATCTGGTGTAATCTCGAAATCAGCAAGTGGGTATTTGATTCCTTTTGCGTAATCTGTAATTACAGAAAATGCTGTAACTTCTGTTGCTGTTCCAGATGTAGATGGAATTGCTGCAAATTTTGCTTTCTGTCTTAATTCAGGGAAGTTAAATGGAATACACAAATCTTCAAATGTTACATCTGGGTACTCATAAAATGCCCACATTGCCTTTGCAGCATCAATTGGAGAACCACCACCCATGGCAACGATCCAATCTGGCTCAAATGCACGCATAGCTTCTGCACCTTTCATAACTGTCTCTACAGATGGATCTGGCTCTACACCTTCAAATAACTGAACTTCCATGCCAGCTTCTTTCAAATATCCTACTGCTTTGTCTAGAAATCCCTGACGTTTCATAGAACCGCCACCAACTACAAGGATTGCCTTTTT
>JARIEI010000029.1 GCA_029256845.1 Ruminococcus sp.
GGAATACAAATGTTAGGAAAGACGAGGGACATCAAATGAATCACAAAAAACAAACAATTTTGAAACTTACACAAACGGCTCTTTTAGCGGCATTATGCTTTGTATCTTTTACCTTTTTGCAAATAAAAATACCAGTCGGATCTGATGCCACTTCTTTACATATCGGAAATGCCTTCTGTGTTTTAGCAGCCTTATTACTAGGTGGACTTTATGGCGGACTTGCTGGTGCGATTGGAATGACAATTGCAGATATTCTGGATCCAATTTATATTGTCGGTGCTCCAAAAACTTTTGTTTTAAAACTATGTATTGGACTTATTGTCGGTTTGGTCGCACATAAGTACGCAAAAATAAATGAAAGTAACAATAAAGCTTATATTTTCCGTTGGAGTTTGATCGCAACGATTGCTGGTTTGGCATTTAATGTGGTTGCAGATCCTTTGGTTGGATTTTTCTATAAACAATATATTTTAGGACAGCCGCAAGAGCTTGCACAGGCACTGGCCAAGATGAGTGCAATTACAACCTTTGTAAATGCTGTGGTATCTACAATCTTAGTCGTTATATTGTATAACGTACTTCGCCCGATTCTTTTACGAACAGGACTTTTGATCCGTGAGGAAAATAATTAATTTATGAGATGCTAAGATATATTTACTTTTCTACTTGACAATAATTATTTATTATGATACATTTACAAAAAATTGTGCACACGTATTGTGTCATCGGATCGATACTATTAAGGTGCTTTACTCATTCCGTAGATCTTAGAAGGAATGGGTAAAGCACCTTATTTTTTTAAGGAGGAAACCACTTGAAATCACAAGCTAATTTTTATCGTTACGTCTCTATGAGTATTCTTGGAATGCTTGGCTCTGCCGTAACCATCCTTACAGACACCTTTTTTGTTTCTGATCGTCTTGGCGTCAATGGACTTGCCGCTTTAAATCTTACCATCTGCATTTTTGGATTGATCAACGGACTTGGCATGTTATTTGGAATGGGAGGTGCAACTTATTATTCTATCCTTAAGCGTCGGTATTTTCCTATGTCTCATTGGAATTTTCTTTTCAAAACCCATTGTCATACTATTAGGTGCGAATGGTGAAATCCTACCTATGGCCACTAGTTATATGAAAACAATTCTTTGCTTTTCGCCTTTTTTTATTCTTCGCCACCTATATATCAGTTTCATACGCAATGATCATAATCCGAAACTTGCAATGCTGGCTATGTTAGTCGGAAGTGCCACAAATGTAATTCTAGATTATCTGTTTATGTATCCACTAAACTTAGGAATCTTCGGAGCTGCTTTTGCAACCGCATTAACTCCAGTGACTGGTGTAATCATTTGTTCTGCTCACTGGATTTTCAAAAAAAATCAATTTCATTTTACAAAAAAACTGCTACCTGTTTCTGAAATTCGAAAACTTTGTGGATTAGGTATTTCCGCCTTTATTAATGAATTCTCTTCTGGAATTGTACTTTTAGTGTTTAACCTTTTGATTTTAAAACATGCGGGGAATATCGGGGTTGCAGCCTACGGTGTTGTAGCAAATCTTGCACTTATTGTTCTTGCGATTTTTACCGGAATATCGCAAGGGGTGCAACCGCTTCTTAGCCGCTCCTACGGTGAAGGAAATTCCACACATGTTCGCTCTGTTTACCATCAGGGACTCCTTGTTTCCACTATCATCGGTTTGCTTGTATTATTGTCTACTTTTTATTTTGCACCTGAGATGATTCAAATTTTTAATCAAGAACAAAATACTTTGCTACAGTCGATTGCTGAGCGAGGAATAAAAATTTACTTTGTCAGTTTTCTATTTCTTGGATATAATTTCATCACAACGGCGTGGTTTAGCGCAACTGAATTTGTATCTTATTCGCTAAAGCTATCCTTCTTCCGTGGCTGCATCGGAGTGCTTGCGATTGCGGTGTTATTTTCTTGGCTTTGGGGACTTGATGGAATTTGGTTATCCATACCTGTTGTGGAATTTGCAACCTTGGTGATGGGTGTATTTTTCTCCAAACACTCCAAGAAAGATTCCACTTGTCATGCGAATTGCTAAACAACTATAAAAAGAACCATCGGAAAATGAAAACCGATGGTTCTTTCTTTTTTTATAAATTATACGATTGGCTCGAAGTCTGCCACCCCATGTTTACACAATGGGCAGATGAAATCATCTGGTAATACATCTCCTTCGTAAACATATCCACAGATTTTACACACAAAACCTTTTTTTCCTTCTGTTTGTGGCTTTGGTTTCACATTTTTCTGGTAATAAGTATAAGTCATAGTCTCTTTATCGCTCATGACTCTTGCTTCTGTCACAGAACAAATGAAAAATCCGTGTGATCCAAGATCAAGGTATTGTTCCACTTTTAGAGACATAAATGCATTGATGTATTTTGGTAAGAATAAAAGTCCATTATCGGAACGAAGTTTCTTCCAGTCTGCAAACTTATCTACATCACGACCACTTTGGAATCCGAAGTTTTCGAATACGCTAAATGGTGCCTCTACTGATAGGCAGTTTACATTAAGTACTCCTGTTTTTTTGATCACATCATGAGAATAGTTTGCTTTGTTAATACCAACGGCTACACGGTTTGGATTATCTGTAAGCTGTGTAACTGTATTTACAATCAATCCATTGTCTCTTGTTCCATCATTTGATGTCACAACGTAAAGGCCATATCCGATTTTAAATAATGCTGTCAAATCATTCTTATCAGCACTTTCATCTGACTGTGCAACATATTCCTGGCAAAGTTCTTCTGCCATACGCTCAAGCTGTTCTTCATTTTCTTTGCTTAAAGAAGACATAATCTTTGTAGAATTCTCAAGCCATGTGATATTCTTGCTCTTTGATAGCATCTCTGTCATTACTTTTCCAGCCATGGATGCCCAGCTTCCATTTTCAATCAAACCGATGGTACGATTCTGGAAGTTTCTCTCTGTCAAATGTTCGATGAATTCACGCATATATGGGAAAATATCTGCATTATAAGTTGTTGTAGCAAGTACAATCTTTCCATAGCGGAATGCATTTGCTACTGCTTCTGACATATCTACTCTTGCCAGGTCACATACAACTACATTTGGGCATTTCTTTTCTTTTAATTTCGCTTCCAATACTTCTACTGCTTTTCTTGTATTGCCATAAACAGAAGTATATGCAATCATAACGCCTTCTGTTTCTACTCCATAAGAAGACCAAATATTGTATTTTTCAATGTAATGTGCCAAATTCTCTTTTAGAACAGGTCCATGGAGAGGACAAATTATCTCGATATCCAATCCTGCTGCTACTTTTAATAGTTTCTGTGCCTGTGCACCATATTTTCCAACGATACCTATATAGTAGCGACGTGCTTCATCATCCCAGCCATCTTGTACATCTGGAGTTCCAAATTTACCAAATGCATCTGCTGAAAATAGTACTTTGTCTGTACTATCATACGTAACCATAACCTCTGGCCAGTGTACCATTGGTGCGAAAACAAATGTCAATTCGTGTTTTCCTAAAGACAGTGTATCTCCACTTGCAACTGTAAGTTTCTTTCCTTCTAACTCCATATCACGGAAGAAATTTTCCATAATCGCAAATGTCTTTGCATTTGCAACGATTGTAGTATCTGGATACTCTTTCATAAAGTTATAAATATTCGCAGAATGATCTGGCTCCATATGTTGAATGATAAGATAATCAGGCTTTGTTCCATCTAAGGCTCTCCCAATATTATATAACCACTCTTTCGTAAAATTTGCATCAACTGTATCCATAACAGCTGTTTTCTCATCCTTAATTACATAAGAATTATATGACATACCATCTGGTACCGTATATTGACCTTCAAAAAGATCTATGTGGTGATCATTTACACCTACGTACAAAATATCCTTTGCTATCTCCATCTTTAGGATCCCCTTTCTTATTTTGCATAAAGCAATCATTTATATGGATTATTATATCTATACTCAAAATATTTATCAATTATTTTTTATGATCTTCTTTCGGAAGACATACATTTAAAATAATTGCTACCAATGCTGCCGGAACAATTCCGGAACCTCCAAAAATAAGTTTAACAAATTCCGGTAAATAAGTAAGTGCTTCTGCATTAGATCCTAATCCATATCCAAGTCCAAGTGCTACGGAAACAATGGTAATATTTCTTGTTGAAACCTTCTCTTTTGTGATCAACTGAATTCCACTAACCACAATTGAGGCAAACATCATCACTGCCGCTCCACCTAACACACTTTGTGGCATAATTGACACAATCGCTGCAAGCTTTGGAAATAAACCACATGCAATTAAAAATACAGCTCCTGTAGCAAGTGCATAACGATTGACGATCTTTGTCATTCCCACAAGTCCAACGTTCTGACTAAATGTGGTATTTGGTAGAACACCAAAGAGGGTTGCAAAAGATGAGCCAAGTCCATCACACATAACACCGCCAGAAAGTTCTTTATCTGTTGCTTCTCGGTCAAGACCACCTTCTGTAATTCCTGAAATATCTCCTACCGTCTCTACCGCCGTTACAATAAACATAATTCCAATCGGTATAATTGCTCGTAGATCGAATACTAATTTTACTGGCATTAACTTTGGTACTGCAAACCATGGTGCTTGGGCAACTTTATCCCAGTTTAAAACCCATGACTTTGTAGCCTCTGCAACCGTTCCTGTCGTTGGATCTGTAAAGGAAAATGTGTTTGGCAAAATCATCCCCATCACTGCAGCTACTATGTATCCAATAACAATTCCAATCAAGATCGAAGATATGCTTGCAAATCCCTTTCCATAATGCTTTAGCAACACAATGCTCACAAGCACTACTAACCCGAGAAATAGATTTTCCAAAGAGCCATAGTCCTGTGCGTTTTTTCCTCCACCAAAGGAGCCAATTCCAACTCCAATCAAGGAAAGTCCAATGGATAAAACCACCGTACCTGTCACAACAGATGGGAAGAACCGCCTAAGTGGTTTCAGGAAAAATCCCAACACTGTTTCAAACAATCCGCCCAATAAAGATGCACCCAAAATAGCGCCATAGGCAACAATTCCACCACCCATAACTGATGCTACGCTTTGGCATACTCCAATAAATCCAGAACTCGTCCCCATAATAATTGGTAACTTTCCGCCAATTGGTCCAATGGTAAATAATTGAACCAATGAGACGATTCCTGCCACAAGCATGGCATTTTGTAAAATCGCCACCTGCTGATCAGAACCCGCTGCAATTCCGCATGCACCCGCAATGAGAAGGATTGGAGTCAGGTTCCCAGCAAACATTGCCAGTACGTGCTGAAGTCCTAATGGAAATGCAGTCTTAAATGGTAACTTCCCATCCAGGTCATAAGGCGTAGAATAGTTGGTTGTTTGTTTTGAATTTTCACTCATTCCAAAACCTCCTTATTATGATAATTTTATAACTCAATTTTAGTAAAGTTTGCTCTACAAGTCAATGAAAGATAGACGATTTTCCCACTTGACACTTTGCACTAAATCACGATATAATAGGATGGAATGTGATTACGAGAGCACGTGTCTTCTAAAAGATTCCGTGCTCTTTTTACGTTTTAATACAAAAAGCTGATAAGTAAAGGAGCGTTTTAAATGAAATATGATGTTATTATTGTAGGCGCTGGTCCTGGTGGTATTTTTTCTGCTTATGAACTGATGCAGAAAAACTCTAATCTAAAAATTGCAGTATTCGAATCTGGTTATGCTCTTAGTAAAAGAAAATGTCCAATCGATGGAGACAAAGTGCCAAGCTGTATCAAATGTAAAACTTGTGCGATTATGAGTGGATTTGGTGGTGCCGGAGCTTTCTCTGATGGAAAATATAATATTACAAATGATTTTGGTGGTACACTGTTTGAACACATCGGAAAGAAAAAAGCATTAGAGCTTATGAAATATGTAGATGAAATTAACCTTTCCCACGGTGGAGAGGGTACTAAGATGTATTCTACTGCCGGAACAAAGTTCAAAAAATTATGTATTCAAAACAAGTTGAATCTTTTAGATGCCTCTGTTCGTCACTTAGGTACAGATATTAACTACATTGTTTTGGAAAATATTTATGATGAATTAAAAGACCACGTTGATTTCTACTTTAACACTCCTGTAGATAAAATTGAAATTATTGATGGTGGATACCGTGTTGTTTACAAAGATGCCTCTGCCGATTGTAAAGATTGTATCGTTTCTGTTGGTCGAAGTGGAAGTAAGTGGATGGAATCTGTCTGTAAAGATCTTGATATCCCAACAAAATCAAACCGTGTAGATTTAGGAGTTCGTGTAGAGCTTCCTGCAGTTGTATTTTCTCATCTTACCGATGAATTATACGAAAGTAAAATTGTATACCGCACCGAAAAATTCGAAGATAATGTACGTACATTCTGTATGAATCCACACGGAATTGTTGTTAACGAAAATACAAACGGTATCATTACTGTAAATGGTCACAGCTATGAAGATACAGAAAAGCAAACAGACAATACAAACTTCGCCCTTCTTGTAGCAAAGCATTTCTCTGAACCATTTAAAGACAGTAATGGATATGGAGAAAGCATTGCCCGCCTTTCTAATATGCTAGGTGGTGGTGTAATCGTACAACGTTTTGGTGATCTTGTGCGTGGACGTCGTAGTAATGCAAAACGTATTGAGGAAGGACTTGTAACTCCAACTTTAGCAGCTACACCTGGAGACTTAAGCCTTGTACTTCCAAAACGTATTTTGGACGGTATTATTGAAATGATCTATGCCCTTGATAAAATTGCACCAGGTACCGCAAATGACGACACACTTCTTTATGGTATTGAAGTTAAATTCTACAATATGGAAGTAGA
>JARIEI010000090.1 GCA_029256845.1 Ruminococcus sp.
TACAGAACAAGTGTTCACACACTCTGTACTTTTTCTTTTTTTAATGCTATAATCGGGAAGTAAATGACGATAATAAATAGCAGAAGAGAGGTGCATTTTCATGGATCAATTTATTTTACATTTTCCATATCAACCAACAGAAGATCAGCCCCAGGCCATTGAACAGCTAGTAAAAGGGTTCCAGGAAGGCAATCAATGCCAGACATTGCTTGGTGTAACAGGTTCAGGTAAAACGTTTACCATGGCCAACGTAATTCAAAAATTAAATAAGCCGACTCTCATCATTGCACACAATAAAACCCTTGCGGCTCAGCTATATGGAGAGTTTAAAGAATTTTTCCCGGAGAATGCGGTGGAATATTTTGTATCCTAGGGTAAAATGGCTTTAAAATCTATGTTTAATAATGTTATTTAATACTATTTTGAACATAACAAAAAGATACGATTTTACTATATGGACAAAGTAAAACTATATGGACGAGAAATCTGTGTGACCGAAATTCGTGTTATGGACGGAATAAAACTAAATGAAAAAGATATGTCGATCATATTCGAGTAACCGAATATGATTTTTTCTGTTTTAAGCGGTGGTTAGATATAGAACATAGTAATTTAAAATGATACAATATAACATATAAGGTGATTTTTGAAACTTCCTTTTTGTTATAGTAAACAATATAAAACACGAAAATTGGCTGGATGTAACGCAGTTGTCGTAAGTAAATGATTTTGGCGGATATAGACGGAAAATTAGTTTGAAAGCATCAAGTAAGTACAATTAAATTAGAGTGAATTTAATGTACGTTTGAGAGTGTATTGAACGATATATTTTTTGGACAAGGTATGATAATCTATATATGGACCAAAAGAACCATAGTTTTAGGGGGAATATAAAATGGATTTACGTCAATTTTATTTAGATAATGTATCAGAACAGGAATATTACTATAATTTTTATGAGTTGGTTAATATGATAAATGGAACTGAAGAAGAGATAGAAGAGATGATATGGGGAATACGGGCACCGTATTATTATAATTTTTTGTTAGACGATACAGAGGATATAATAGAGAAGTTTAAGAAATTATGTTTGCCTGAAAATGAAAATCATACACCATTGCAAAGTTGTTGGTTTTATATCATATTATTTTATTTAAAACAGAAAGAATATATAATAAAAGAGTTTCCAAGATTAATTCAAAAGCCACCATTAGATAGCTTTGATTTTGTTAATAAAGAAGTGAGAAATAGATTAATAGCTGAAGGTAAGGTTAAAGATGGTATTAATGAACATGCTGAAAGAAGAAAATTTATCAATAATTTGACTTTTGAACAAAAAAGTACGTTTATCATGTTAGATGAAGAGATTGAGCAGAAATTTAGAAAAATTTCCACTAGAGATGCATCATTTCAAGAAATGGCTAAAAGTGAAAAACTTAGAGAAATCAATAATCTTATAGAAAATATGTTGTGTAAGCCAAATGAAAAATATGTAAAATTGGATTATGAAAAAGTTTGTTGTGAATATATTAATGATGAAATAGTAAAAGGATATAGAAAGAAAATGCAGTGTTTTAGACATTCTAATGAAAAGGCGATTGCTGAAAGGGAAAACTATACAGAAGAGCAAAAAAATTTTTTGATTGATTTTGGAATAATAATATTGAAATCAATTCACTCTTTATTAAAAGAAAAATAGAATTAAGCAAAAAGGATTTTATATATGTACGTGGAAAAGGAAATGAAGTGGGATAATATAAAAAGTGAACAAAAAAAAAGAGAAAAAATACCTATTATTTTAATGATTTCAGTTTTTATTATAGGTACTATTTCTGATGTCATTGCAAAGTTTGGATATAGCATGATTTTTGTAAATAATTATGATACAGTTTCGCTCACTGTTATTCAGATACAGGCAGCATTATTTTCATTGACAATAGCGTTACTTGCATTGATGAGTGGACATATTACAAACGCATATTTGGGAATGAGTTTTAATGATTTTTTATTGAATTGTAAACCTATATATTTTAAACAAAAAAGAGTTATAATATGTTCACTTGTAATTTTGATATTTTCTTTGTTCTTTCATATGTTTGAATTGTATAATTTAGTGGTTTGTAATTCGATTATAATTTGTATGCTTATTGGTATTTCTGCGATGGAAATATATGAAGCTTTTACCGGGACAGAACAGATAGAAAGTGAAATTAGGGCATATTTAAAAGATAGAATTTACTGTGAAGATTCAGAAGTGATTAGTGAATACCTGAAAAAGTTTTGTTATCAATGGAAAAAGACGTGTGTGTTTCAAAGTAATGGAGAATACGAAGAGTATAAACAGATATTTATAATTATTTTTAATAAATGTTTCGAAAATAAAAATTTAAGAAAAACTTTATTTGATCAATGCGTGGATCTAATTACAGTTTTATTTTCTGAAGAAAAACAATATTTGAGAGGAATCACTCTGTTACAAGAATGCTATGAGGATGTATGGTATTATATTTATTCAAATGACCAAAAAGTAAAAGAAGAGATAAACAATTTTTGCTTGTTTAGTGAAGTGTATATTGATATGCAAAACGCATTGTTAAAAACAGATATCAAATCTGTTGAAAATATAATGGATTGGGATAAATTTTCTAGAAATATTGTTTTGGTGGATTTATGGTTAGGATATGATGAGAAAAACAAAGATGTAATAGAAGAATTAAGAAAAGTAAAGAATTTTGGATATCTAGTAGGAAGATACATATCAAATAAACTTGAACGTGATGATGAATTATGGGCAAATCCGTTAACAAAATCGTGTAATCAATCGATATATCCGAGTAGTTTTAAAAAAATTGCTGAAGAAGTTATTGAGAACAGAAACTTTAATTTTAACGCAGCGTTAATTAAATATGATAATACAAATTTAATAGAAAAATATTTATACTTAGGAGGGTTAGAAAGCATATACTTATGTGATAATGAAGCTTATATTATAATGGTCTTAAAAACACATTGTTATTTGTATTATTTAGCATATTATGAAACTACTTCTTATGTAGAACAAAAGTTAAAGGAAAAATGTAAAGGTATTATTGAAAAAAAAGAAGTTAAGCAAAAGTTTTTATCTTTTATTTTGTATATAACCAGTCAGGATAGAAATGTCTTTGGTTTTATACAACGTAAATACGATATATTTAATGAAAAATTGCTGGATATATTAATAAATGAACTTAGATTTTATGAAGAGATTTCAAAGCCTTACGGGGTAAAAAATTGCGTGATGCAACATGTGGTACAAGATTTTGTTATATTTATAGTAATGTTTGTTGCAAATCATTATAATAGAGAAACATTAATTGATAAGGTTATAACAAAGGATAGAGCCACACATTTTTATCATTACTATGTATGTAATTCAAACAAAAAACATGAATTTAAGCAGTTTCTTATCATGATGGGAATCAATGACAAAGAACTTGAAAACAAACTTGAAGCTACATATACCTTATTGGAAAAGCGTATAAGAGAGTTATGTAAAAACTGTGCATTAAGTAATTCGTGTCAGCAAAATAAAAAAGCAGACATAGACCAGCAACTTGCAAAGGAAAAATTAGCAGACAATATAAAAGAATATTTAGAAAAACAATTTAAAGTTATAATTAATCAGAACGATTTAAAAGCAGAAAGAATACACCTGTGTCAAATGGAAATATGTTCTAATAAGGAAATAGAGAATATTTTAGATGGAGAATATGAGTGGATATTTAATTGTTTTGTATCTCTTTTAGCTGAAACATTAAAAAAACAGAATAAGTTAAATATCATAAAGAAGTTAAATTTTCAAGATGATGAAGAATATTTTAAATATCTTAAAAGTAAACAAAATGATGTAATTATAGGGTCTGAATTTAAGCTTCGACCGATAGATTATAGTAAAACATCATATTTGAGAAAAATCATAGAAGAAATAGAACATTGTACAAATGGTGCAAATGGTGTTGCTTTAATTCTTAAAAAAGAATTACTTAAAATTAATATTACAAAAGTCAGGGTAGGAATTCACAAAGAAACAATAGGGGAGTCTTCTGCTATATACGATAAAAAAGAAAAAAAATATAAGTATTGTGTGTTTTCTGATATGCCTCTATATTTTACAAAAGATGAACTTGAAATGTATTTGAACAATGCTAAAAGAATAGTCAATATCGTAGTGCATGTGTCATTTGATATAAATGATGGAATTGTGGGCGATATTATTGAAGAGTAAATCAAAATTAAATATAAAAAATTTTTTGAAAGATCTTTTGCAGAAAAAAGATCTTTTTTTATGCCCTTGAATAGAAAAATTTTAAGAGAACTAAAAAAATAAACTTTTTTCAAAAATAGGGGTCAAAAAATGGGGATGCCAGTGAATATAAGTGAAGGAGTTATTTTAAATTCAAAAAAATCCTTTCACGGCTCATTGAAAAATTAATATACAGACATTCAGGATGTTAGTTCTGATGAATAGCTACCTTATACGGTACGCCATAATCCTACAGGATAACGCAGGGTAAAGCGAGAACCCCGTATATAAATATCAGGTTGCACCTGATATGGCGATGACAGTCAGAATGATAATGATACTTCCCACGCAGGGGATGTTGAGAACAAATACTGTAAACAAAGAATATTTACCGAGAACAGAAATGTTCCCGGTTTTACATAGCCAGTATATGTGGCTATAAATAAAAAAGAGAGGAGGAAAAAAAGATGCCGAATTGCAAAACTATTTCCATATGTAATCAGAAAGGCGGTGTAGGTAAAACTACAAACAACTGTAAATCTTGGTATAGGACTTGCAATGCAAGGTAAAAAAGTTTTGCTAGTGGATGCTGATCCACAGGGAGATTTAACCACTTGTCTTGGATGGAGAGACACAGATAGTTTAGACATAACCCTTTCAACTAAATTGTCTGATGTCATTAGGGAAAAAATTCTAATCCGACAAATGGAAATATGTTGTTCATCCTATGGAAAACCTAGATCTAGAAGTTATCATTTTCCGTATTATAAAAAACTTCTAAAAGAGAATAATCTCCCAGATATAAGGTGGCATGATCTTAGAAGCACCTACTGTACGTTGCTGTTAAAAAACAATTTTAACCCCAAGGCAGTATCAAAACTTATGGGACATGCAAAAGAAATAATTACCGTAGATGTATATGGTGATACATCTCAAATAATTCAGGATTGTTTGGAAGAATTGGAGCCATTTATAGCAGAAGTAATCCCGAAACAAACAGAGAAAAATACGGACTACTCAGATGACAACTACATTGTAAAATTAGAAGAATATATCGAAGAATGCTTAAAATAGGTGAAAAAAGTACAGAACAAATGTTCATTTGTCTACTGTACTTTTTCTTTTTTTAGTGTTATAATTGGTCTGAAAAATTACGTTTTTGTGACCTCGTGTTATCCTGTAATGCCTTGTATTATAAGGGTTTGTACGAATAAAATTTGTGACCTGCATTCGTGTAATTGCAAAATGTCGTATATAGGGCGAATGAAAAAGCGTAAATTACACGAATTTTTTTTGAATTGCACGAATTTTTGCCCTATATAAGACAAAAATAGTTATGAAAAAGGAGGGATTTTTTATGGATAAATTTATTTTACACGCACCATTTGAGCCTAGTGGAGACCAGCCAGAGGCGATAGAAAAACTTGTAAAAGGATTTAAGGAAGGCAATCAAGCCCAGACTTTACTAGGGGTTACGGGTTCTGGTAAGACTTATACAATGGCGAATGTAATCCAGGCACTTAACAAGCCAACACTTATAATTGCCCATAATAAAACCCTTGCAGCTCAGCTTTACGGAGAATTCCGTGAGATGTTCCCGGAGAATGCGGTGGAATATTTTGTAAGTTATTATGATTACTATCAACCAGAAGCTTATGTACCTTCTACGGATACTTACATTGCAAAAGACTCTTCTGTGAACGATGAGATTGATAAATTAAGACTGTCGGCCACGGCATCTTTATGTGAAAGACGAGATGTCATTGTTATTTCAAGTGTTTCTTGTATCTACGGACTTGGTTGTCCAGACGATTTCTTGAATATGATGATTCCACTTCGTCCAGGTATGACAAAAGATCGCGATGAGTTAATTGGAGAACTAATCAATATTCAGTATACAAGAAATGAAATGGATTTCTTTCGCGGTACCTTCCGTGTTCGTGGAGATGTTGTGGAAATTATTCCTGCACAGGAAAGTGATATGGCAGTGCGCGTAGAGTTTTTTGGAGATGAAATTGATCGCATTTCTGAGATTGATGTGCTTACCGGAGAAATCAAGAGCGAAGTTTCATTTGTGGCAATCGCACCAGCTTCTCATTATGTTGTTCCAATGGAGCGTATTTTAGAAGCTGCCGAAGAAATTGAAGAGGAATTAAATGACCGGGTAAAATATTTCAAAAAAGAGGATAAACTATTAGAAGCACAGCGTATAGAAGAACGTACTAATTTTGATATAGAAATGTTAAAAGAGACGGGATTTTGTTCTGGGATTGAAAACTATTCCAGATACTTATCTGGACTACAACCAGGACAGCCACCCTATACACTGATGGATTTCTTTAAAGATGATTTCTTGATTATCATTGATGAATCTCATAAGACCATTCCACAAATTGGAGCCATGTATGCTGGTGACCAGTCTCGAAAGGGGACGCTGGTAGATTATGGATTTCGATTGCCATCAGCGAAAGATAACCGTCCACTTAGTTTTCCAGAGTTTGAAGATCGAATTGATCAAATTATGTTTGTATCAGCTACACCAGGGCCATATGAGGAGGAACATGAATTACTCCGTGCAGAGCAGGTGATCCGTCCGACCGGACTTTTAGACCCAGAAGTGGAAGTGCGGCCAGTAGAAGGACAGATCGATGATTTGATTGGAGAGGTAAATAAGGAAATTCAACAGAATCATAAAGTGCTGATCACAACACTGACAAAACGGATGGCAGAAGACCTTACGGAATACATGAGAGAGGTAGGAATTAAAGTCAGATACCTTCATTCAGATATTGATACCTTAGAGCGTACGCAGATTATTAGGGATATGCGGCTTGGCGTTTTTGATGTACTTGTTGGAATTAACTTATTACGAGAGGGACTGGATATACCTGAGATTACACTGGTAGCTATATTAGATGCGGATAAAGAAGGGTTCTTGCGTTCAGAAACGTCTCTTGTGCAGACCATAGGACGTGCGGCAAGAAATGCAGAAGGGCATGTGATCATGTATGCAGATACCATTACAGATTCCATGCGTCTAGCGATTGAGGAGACAAAAAGAAGACGTAAAATCCAAATGGAATACAATGAGGAACATGGCATTACGCCGAAGACCATTCAAAAGTCTGTAAGAGATGCCATTTCTATATTTAAAAAGGATTCTACAAAAGAGGCAGAACTTACAAAAGATCCAGAATCAATGAGCAGGAAAGAATTAGAGAAAACAATCAAAGACATTACAAAGAAAATGAAGAAAGCGGCAGCAGAATTAGATTTTGAAACAGCAGCCCAGTTAAGAGATCATTTGGTTGAACTTAGAAAAAATTTAAATGAATTAGACGACTAACCACTTTATAAGTCGTATTTGGTAGGAAGGAAACACAATGGCAGAAAAAAAAGATGCGCATAAATATATAAAAATACGAGGAGCTAATGAAAATAATCTAAAAAACATAGATGTAGACATTCCAAGAGATGAATTGGTTGTATTAACAGGATTAAGTGGATCAGGAAAATCTTCCCTAGCGTTTGATACCATCTATGCAGAAGGGCAAAGAAGATACATGGAATCTTTATCTTCCTATGCAAGACAGTTTTTGGGACAAATGGAAAAGCCGGATGTAGAAAGTATTGAAGGACTTTCACCAGCAATCTCCATTGATCAAAAGTCAACCAATCATAATCCAAGATCTACCGTTGGAACGGTGACGGAGATTTACGATTATTTTCGTTTGCTCTATGCGAGAATTGGAATTCCACATTGTCCAAAATGTGGTAAAGAAATCAAAAAGCTTACAGTAGATCAAATGGTAGATCAGATCATGGGGTTGCCGGAACGAACAAAGATTCAGCTTCTTGCTCCTGTTGTACGAGGACGCAAAGGGACTCATGTAAAGCTTCTTGAAAAGGCGAAAAGAAGCGGATATGTTAGGGTGCGCATAGATGGAAATATGTATGAGCTTTCGGAAGAAATTTCGTTGGACAAAAATATAAAACATACTATAGAAATTATTGTGGATCGTCTGGTTGTAAAACCTGGTATTGAAAAACGATTGACAGATTCTGTGGAGAGTGTGTTAGAACTTTCCGAAGGACTGTTACTTGTGGATGTGATTGACGGAGAGCCTATGAATTTTAGCCAAAGTTTTTCGTGTCCAGATTGTGGAATTAGTATCGAAGAGATAGAACCAAGAAGTTTTTCTTTTAACAACCCATTTGGCGCCTGCCCAGAATGTTTTGGACTTGGATATACGATGGAGTTTTCGGAAGAACTTATGATTCCAGATCCGAATCTTAGCATCAACGAAGGGGCCATTGTAGTTATGGGATGGCAATCTTGCACCGATAAAAATAGTTTTACAAGAGCAATTTTAGACGCCCTTGCAAAAGAATATCAGTTTGATTTAGATACGCCATTTAAAGAGTATTCCAAAGAAGTACATGATGTGATCATCCATGGTACAAATGGAAAATCTGTCAAAGTATATTATAAAGGACAACGTGGAGAAGGCGTCTACGATGTTGCCTTTGAAGGGCTTATAAAAAATGTAGAGAGACGTTACAGGGAAACAGGATCCGATACCATGAAGGCGGAGTATGAGTCTTTCATGAATATTACCCCGTGTCCATCATGTAAAGGGCAGAGATTGAAAAAGGGAGCCCTTGCGGTTACAGTCGGAGATAAAAACATTGCAGAACTTACAGCCATGTCCATAGAAAAACTGCAACAGTTTTTGGAGCAATTAGTATTGTCTCCATCTCAGGAAATGATTGGAAACCAGATTTTAAAAGAAATCAAGGCAAGGATCTCTTTCCTAATGGACGTAGGTCTGGATTATTTAACACTTGCAAGAGCTACAGGAACGCTATCTGGTGGGGAAGCACAAAGAATTCGTCTTGCAACCCAGATTGGTTCGGGACTTGTTGGGGTTGCTTATATTTTGGATGAACCAAGTATAGGGCTTCATCAAAGAGACAATGATAAGTTACTTGCAACTTTAAAGCACTTAAAAGATCTTGGAAACTCTTTGATCGTTGTAGAACATGACGAGGACACGATGTTCGCAGCAGATTGTATTGTAGATATTGGTCCTGGAGCAGGAGAACATGGTGGTCAGGTAGTTGCAGTTGGAACGGCGCAGGAGATTATGAAGAATCCAAACTCCATTACAGGGAAATATTTAAGCGGGGAACTGAAAATACCAATTCCAGAAGTAAGAAAGACGCCAACTGGGTATTTGAAAATTATTGGTGCATCCGAAAACAATCTGAAAAATATTGATGTGAATATTCCGCTTGGTGTCATGACTTGTGTGACTGGTGTTTCTGGGTCTGGAAAAAGTTCATTGATCAATCAAATTCTGTATAAAAAGCTGGCAAAAGAATTAAATAGAGCAAGGACCATTCCAGGAAAGCATAAGAGAATAGAAGGAATAGAAAAGTTGGATAAAGTGATCAATATTGACCAGTCACCAATTGGTCGAACACCTCGATCCAATCCAGCTACTTATACGGGAGTATTTGATCTAATCCGAGATCTTTTTGCGGCTACCGCTGATGCAAAAGCACGTGGATATAAGAAAGGACGCTTTAGCTTTAATGTAAAAGGTGGGCGATGTGAAGCTTGTAAAGGGGATGGAATCATTAAAATTGAAATGCATTTTCTCCCAGATGTTTATGTTCCATGTGAGGTATGTGGTGGAAAAAGGTATAATCGAGAAACATTGGAAGTAAAATATAAAGGCAAGACGATTTATGACGTATTGAATATGACAGTAGAAGAAGCAATGCATTTCTTTGAGAATGTACCAAGTATTCGTAGAAAAATGGAAACACTTTACGATGTTGGTTTATCTTATATTCGATTGGGACAACCATCTACAGAACTGTCAGGTGGAGAAGCCCAGCGTATTAAACTGGCGTCCGAATTAAGTAAACGAAGTACAGGAAAGACGGTTTATATACTTGACGAACCAACCACAGGCTTACACTTTGCAGATGTGCATAAGTTAACGGAAATTTTACGACGTCTTGCAAACGATGGAAACACAGTCATTGTGATTGAACACAATCTTGATGTGATTAAAACAGCAGATTACATTATAGATATTGGACCAGAAGGTGGAGATAAAGGTGGAACTGTTGTGGCAGAAGGCACTCCAGAAGAGGTGGCAGAGAATAAAAAATCCTACACAGGAAAATATATTGCTGCTATGTTGAAGAAAAATTAAGTAGAAAATACTGTAAGGGGTTAAGAAGGGAGATTCGTATATGTCTTTGGATATTGGAATAGATTTGGGGACTGCCAGTGTGCTTGTTTATGTAGAAGGAAAGGGGGTTGTGTTAAAAGAACCCTCTGTTGTAGCTTATGATAGGAATACCAATATTATCAAAGCCATAGGGGAAGAGGCTTGTCAAATGCTTGGAAGGACACCGGGGAATATTGTTGCGGTACGACCACTTCGCAAAGGTGTGATTTCAGATTATACAGTTACAGAAAAAATGATAAAGTATTTTGTACAAAAGGCTATGGGAAGACGGATGTTTCAAAAACCACGTATTAGCATTTGTGTTCCAAGCGGGGTGACACAAGTTGAAAAAAAAGCAGTAGAAGAAGCAGCTTATGCGGCAGGAGGAAGAGAAGTTCACTTGATCGAAGAGCCTGTGGCTGCAGCAATTGGAGCAGGTATTGATATTTCTCGGCCTTGTGGGAATATGATTGTAGATATTGGGGGAGGAACATCGGATATTGCTGTGATCTCACTTGGAGGAACGGTGGTGCACACTTCCATAAAAATAGCAGGGGATGATTTTGACGAAGCAATTGTTCGTTATATGAGAAAGAAGCATAGTTTGTTGATTGGAGAGCGGACAGCAGAAGACATTAAAATAAAAGTTGGAGCAACCTATCATTTAGATGAAGATATGGAACTAGAAGTAAAGGGAAGAAATCTTATGACGGGACTTCCAAAAACGGTTGTCGTTACGTCATCTGAAACAGAAGAAGCACTTCAGGAAGCGACAGGACAGATTGTTGAGGCTGTAATTTCTGTTTTAGAACAGACACCACCAGAGTTGTCAGCAGATATTCTAGATCGTGGAATTATTCTAACAGGGGGTGGTGCTATGCTTCGAGGAATGGAGCAATTGATTCAGGACAAAACGGGAATTCATACAATGATAGCGGAAGACCCCATGAAAGTCGTTGCAATAGGAACGGGACAGTTTGTAGAATTTATGAGCGGTCATTCAGAGTACTAAAATTGGGCAGGAGGATACATTGGAGAAAATTACAGGATACGTAGAACACATTGTATTTCGAAATGAAGAAAATGGTTATACCGTCTTTCAGATGGAGTGTGACGAAGGGGAAGTGACATGTGTAGGAACCTTTCATTATATTAGTGAAGGGGAATTTATGGATGTAGAAGGAGAGTATGTAAATCATACCGTTTACGGAAGTCAACTTAAGGTTTATAACCATAAGGTGAAAGCGCCAGAAGATCGAATTTCCATAGAACGTTACCTTGGTTCGGGAGCAATCAAAGGGGTTGGAGCTGCTCTTGCGGGACGGATTGTAAAAAAATTTGGGGAAGATACGTTTCGAATTATAGAAGAAGAACCGGAACGATTGGCGGAAATCAAAGGAATCAGTGAGCGCAAGGCGTGTGAAATAGCGGAACAGGTGGAAAATAAAAAAGACATGCGAAAGGCAATGATCTTTTTGCAAACATATGGAATTACAACGTCACTCGCAGTAAAAATTTATAAATATTATGGAGCAAAGCTCTATAAGGTGTTGGAGGAAAATCCTTATCAGCTTGCAGATAATATCGAAGGAGTTGGATTTAAAACCGCAGATGAGATTGCAACAAAGATTGGGATTCATTCCGATTCTGATTTTCGAATTAAAAGTGGTATTTTTTATGCTCTATCACAGTCCCTAGCGGAAGGACATGTGTATTTACCGCAAGAAGTTCTTTTGCGAAGAGCATCGATGCTTTTGGGGGTAGAAATTAAAAATATAGATCCTTATATTATGGATCTTTGTATGGAACACAAGGTCGTGTGTAAAGATTCAGAGGAAGGAAAAAGAGTATACCTGTCTCATTTTTATTATTTGGAACTTAACATTGCTCGTATGCTCCATGATCTAAATATTGATTGCGAAATGCCAGAAGATTTGATGGAGCAACGCTTAAAAAAGGTAGAAGAGAAAGAAAAAATTAATTTGGATTCTATGCAACATCGTGCAGTGATTGAGTCTATTAAGCATGGTCTGCTTGTTCTGACTGGAGGTCCAGGAACGGGAAAAACAACGACCATAAATACAATGATTCAATTTTTTGAAAGTGAAGGAATGAGTGTTCTTCTAGCTGCGCCTACCGGTAGGGCAGCCAAAAGAATGTCGGAAGCCACAGGATATGAAGCCCAAACCATTCATCGACTTTTAGAGGTAAGTGGAAATCCAGAAGAAGAAGGAAATGTGAATGGATTTTTGCGAAACCATCAAAATCCATTAGAGACAGATGTGATCATTATTGATGAAATGTCCATGGTGGATGTTTCACTTATGCATTCTCTTTTATCAGCTGTTATAGAGGGAACCAGATTGATCTTGGTAGGAGATGTAAACCAACTTCCATCTGTAGGTCCAGGAAGTGTGTTGAAGGATATTATCGCATCTAAAAAGTTTCCAGTTGTCACTTTGACTAAAATTTTTCGACAGGCCGGAGAAAGTGATATTGTAGTAAACGCGCATAAAATCAATGCAGGCCAGCCTGTTGTTTTGAATAATAAAAGTAAGGACTTCTTTTTTTTAAAACGAGACGATGCCAATGTGATTATCGGGGTTATGATTATGCTGATTCGAAAAAATCTTCCCCAATATGTAAATGCGACTCCTATGGACATACAAGTTATGACGCCTACAAGAAAAGGACTTTTAGGGGTGGATCGGCTAAATGTTGTTTTGCAGCAATACTTAAATCCGCCGGAAAAAGGAAAACTAGAAAAAGAAGTTGGAGACAAAATTTTCCGTGTTGGAGACAAAGTTATGCAGATCAAAAACAATTATCAACTAGAATGGGAAGTTTGTACAAAGTTTGGGTTAACAGTAGATGCGGGAAAAGGTGTTTTCAATGGCGACACGGGAATTATTAGCGCTATCCATACCTATGACGATACAGTAGAAGTGGAATTTGATGAAGGGCGAAAAGTAAAATATACGCAGGATCTTTTGGATGAGTTGGAGCTTGCCTATGCAATTACTGTACATAAATCCCAGGGGAGTGAATATCCAGCAGTTTTGATTCCGTTACTGCCAGGACCGAAAATGCTGTATAATAGAAATTTATTATATACAGCTGTTACAAGAGCAAAAAAATGTCTTACAATCATAGGGAGTGAAGCAACATTTCAAGAAATGATACAAAACAAAAACGAACAAAATCGATATACAAGTCTTGCAGAGCGTATACAAGAATTTTAGATTTACTATACCCACCTGTCTGTCCCTTTTGTGGAAAAATTGAACCAAATGGAATTTGCAGAAGTTGCAAAGAACACATTATTTATGTGGAAGAACCGTGTTGTATGAAATGTGGAAAACCGGTAGCGGAAGCAGAAATGGAATACTGCCATGATTGTGAAAAACATAATCTAGCGTTTGACCAAGGAAAAAGTGTTTGGGTTCACAAAGGGGTTGTAGCGAAAGCAATTTACCAATTTAAGTATAAGAATAAAAGAAATTATGGAAAAATATTTGCCAGGGAAATGGC
>JARIEI010000201.1 GCA_029256845.1 Ruminococcus sp.
GTTGATTTTGCCTTACTCAATTTGTGTCAGGAAGGTGATCTTGTAGTGACACAAGACTATGGCGTAGCTGCTATGATCCTTGGAAAGGGAGCATATGGGATTCATCAGTCTGGAAATTGGTATACCAATCAAAATATCGATCAACTTCTTATGGAACGGCACCTTGCCAAAAAGGCGAGAATGGGAAAAGGAAAACATCATTTAAAAGGTCCATCAAAACGAACGGAAGAAGAGGATAAACGATTTTTAGAATCCTTTGAAAAACTTTTAAATTTAGCAATAATGAAACAGTAAGATTAAAGAAAAACTACTGTGAAAAGGGGGATAACAATGAAAGCAGTTGTATATAAAGGAAATGGTAAAATTGCTTTGGAGGAACGTCCAATTCCAACCATAAAAGAACCTACCGATGTTATCGTTAGGGTAACATGTTCTACCATATGTTCCAGTGATCTTCACATTAAGCATGGAACAGTTCCAAGAGCAAAAGAAAATATTATTCTTGGACATGAATTTACTGGGGAAGTTGTAGAGATTGGAACTAACGTAAAAAAGTTTAAAGTAGGAGACCGGGTTTCTGTAAATGTAGAAACGTTCTGTGGGGAATGTTTCTATTGTAAACGTGGTTATGTCAACAACTGTGTACAAGGCGGATGGGAACTGGGATGTCGGATTGATGGTGGCCAGGCTGAATATGCGAGAATTTCATATGCCGATCAAGGACTAACACGAATTCCCGAAGGAGTAACAGAAGAGCAGGCGTTATTTAATGGAGATATACTGGCAACGGGATACTGGGCAGCATCCATTGCAGAATTGAAACCGGCAGATACGGTAGCAGTCATCGGAGCTGGTCCAACAGGACTTTGTACGCTTATGAGCATCAAACTTTATAGTCCTGAAAAAGTAATCCTCGTTGATATAAATGAACAACGACTTGCACTTGCAAAGGAAAAGGGATTAGCAGATATTGTGATCAACCCTACAAAAGAAGATCCAATGGAAGTAGTTTTAAAAGAGACAGACGGAAGAGGAGTAGATCGGGTATTTGAAGTTGCTGGTGGAGAAGATACCTTTGAATTATCTTGGAAAATTGCAAGACCGAACGCAATTGTTGTTCTAGTTGCACTCTATCCTGATGCACAAATGTTGCCGTTGCATCTTATGTATGGTAAAAATCTTACATTTAAGACCGGAGGCGTAGATGCATCCTCTTGCGAGGAGATTATGAAA
>JARIEI010000038.1 GCA_029256845.1 Ruminococcus sp.
TATTTGAAAATTCTTCTATTAATCTTTCACAAAGAATTTTTTCGGATTCAAAAGATAAGAATGGATGAAGAAATTCAACATCCCCATTCACAATAGCTTCCACATTGTTTTTGATATTCTCTGGATAAGAGGTTACAATAGGGCAGTTAAAATGATTATTTGCATCCGGAAATTCGATTCGTTCATAAGGAATAGAAGGATAGAAGATTGTTTGAATTCCCTGATTAATAAGCCATTGTACATGTCCGTGGGCGAGTTTTGCTGGATAACATTCAGATTCACTTGGAATAGATTCGATTCCTGCTTCATAGATTTTTCTAGTCGTAGAAGGAGAGAGAACAACACGAAAGCCAAGTTCTGTAAAAAATGTAAACCAAAATGGATAATTTTCATACATATTCAAAATTCTTGGGATTCCAATTACTCCACGTGTTGCTGAAGATTCCTCAAGTGGAGTGTAACCAAAGTAACGTTCATTTTTGTATGCAAATAAATTTGGAAGAGTGTGTTTGTTTCGTTCTTTTCCCAGTCCACGTTCACAACGATTTCCACTGACGAACTTGCGATTTCCACTAAAGTGGTTGATTGTTAGTCGACAGTGGTTGGTGCAACCATTGCACTTTGTCATAGTTGTATGGTATTCTAAAGCATTAATTTCATCAATAGAAAGCATGGTAGTGCCTTCGCAGTTTAAGGAACGTTCTCTGGCAATTAAAGCGGCGCCAAAAGCACCCATGATACCAGAAATATCAGGTCGAACAACTTCGCAGTTTGCAATGTTTTCAAAGCTTCTTAAGATGGCATCATTGTAAAAAGTTCCACCTTGCACAACGATGTGTTTTCCAAGCTCAGAAGCATCTGACACCTTGATTACTTTAAAAAGGGCATTCTTTATTACGGAATAAGCAAGTCCTGCAGAAATATCAGAAACGTCAGCTCCTTCCTTTTGTGCCTGTTTTACTTTGGAATTCATAAACACCGTACAGCGAGTACCAAGGTCAATTGGATTTTTTGCAAACAATGCTTCTTTTGCGAAGTCTTCCACATTGTAGTTTAGAGAGTTTGCAAATGTTTCAATAAAAGAGCCACAACCAGAGGAGCATGCTTCGTTTAATTGTACGCTATCAATGGTCTGATTTTTGATTTTGATGCATTTCATGTCTTGCCCGCCAATATCTAAAATGCAATCTACATCCGGTTCAAAAAAAGAAGCGGCATAGTAGTGTGAAACGGTTTCTACTTCTCCTTCGTCTAGAAGAAGTGCAGCTTTCATTAGTGCCTCGCCGTATCCAGTTGAACAAGAGTGAACAATTTTTACATCACATGGGAGCTGGGTATAAATTTCTTTTATAGCCTTTATAGCGGTACCAAGGGGATCTCCGTTATTATTATGATAGAAAGAATAAAGAAGCGTGCCGTCTTCACCAACCAGTGCAACTTTTGTAGTAGTAGAGCCAGCGTCGATACCAAGGTAGGCATTTCCTTTGTATGTAGCTAGGTCTGTGACAGGAACTTTGTGTTGATCGTGACGAGTTAAAAAATCATGATATTCCACTGGACTGGAAAAAAGAGGGTCCATGCGATCGACTTCAAAATCCATTTTTATTTTATTAGAAAGCTTTTTTTGTAAGTCTACAAGAGAAATAATACAATCTTGTTTAGAATTGAGCGCACTTCCGATTGCTGCAAAAAGATGAGAGTTTTCAGGATAGACAATATGTTCATCATCTAGATGAAGTGTGCGGATGAAAGTAGCACGTAATTCAGATAAGAAGTGGAGTGGTCCGCCAAGAAATGCTACATGTCCACGGATTGGTTTTCCGCAAGCCAGACCAGAAATTGTTTGATTTACAACTGCAAGAAAGATAGATGCAGCAAGGTCTTCCTTTGAGGCCCCTTCGTTTATCAAAGGCTGAATATCAGATTTGGCAAATACACCACAACGTGCAGCGATGGAATATAAGGCCTGATAATGCTTTGCGTATTCATTAAGTCCAGAGGCATCTGTCTGTAAGAGAGAAGCCATTTGATCGATGAAAGAACCAGTACCGCCTGCACAGACTCCGTTCATGCGTTGTTCTACATTTCCATCTTCAAAATAAATGATTTTAGCATCTTCTCCACCAAGTTCAATTGCCACATCTGTTTGTGGAGCATAGTGTTGTAAAGCGGTGGAAACAGAAATGACTTCCTGTACGAATGGAATTCCAAGATGGCTTGCAAGGGTAAGACCACCAGATCCTGTAATTACAGGACATACTTTAATAGAGCCCAAGGCTTCAAAAGCTTTTTCAAGTAAGGAAGACAGTGTTTCTTGTATATTTGCAAAATGTCGCTGATAATCTGAGAAAATTACGGTATCGGTCGTATCTAAAATAGCAATTTTGACGGTAGTAGATCCAATATCAATTCCCAAAGTATGTAAATTATTTAAGTCCATAACTATAACCTCACGATCAAATACTATTTTTGTGTTGATGATTGTTATCTTTTGTTTGCAGACTACATTATACGACAATAAAAATAAAAACACAATTGACGAAAAGACAATAATAGCATGAAATTCGGCGTGAAAAGCATAAAAATTAACAGAAAGGTCATAATTTTTTCGAAACATCCGTTTGACAAATACACTTATTAAAGGGTACAATTATGAACTGAGAAGAAGTAAAATAAGGAGAGATTAGATTGAACTGGTTAAGTAAATTAGAAAAAAAATACGGGCGTTATGCAATTCACAATTTAATGATGTATCTAATTGGTGGATATGCGTTTGGTTATATCACCGCACATTTAATGCCAGATATGTTGCAATTGCTTACACTAGAACCTGCGCTTATTTTAAAAGGGCAAGTGTGGAGAATTGTAAGCTGGGTATTAGTTCCACCAGCGGGAAGTTTAGTGACCATTGTAATTATGAGTTTATTGTACTATTCTCTTGGAACATCACTAGAGCGTACGTGGGGAGCGTTCCGTTTTAATGTTTATATCTTTTCGGGGATACTTTTCACTGTAATAGGTGCGTTTGTGTTATATTTTATTACTGGTGTATCTTATGGTATTGGTTATTTGTTTAGTACCTATTACATCAATCTTTCTATATTCCTTGCATTTGCAGCGAGTTATCCGGACATGGAGTTATTGTTGTATTTCATCCTTCCAATCAAAATCAAATGGCTGGCTGTTGTGTATGCAGTTATGGCTATTTTTGAGTTTGTACAAGGAAATGTGGTTACCAAAGTATCAATTGGTGCATCATTGCTAAACTTTGTGATCTTTTTCTTGTCTAGTCGAAATGTAAGACCATATACACCAAAAGAGAGGGCAAGAAAAGCAAAGTTTAAACAACAAGCAAAGCCAAAAGAAAAAATTTATCCGGGCGGTGCACATCATAAATGTACGGTATGTGGAAGAACGGAGTTAGATGATCCAACATTAGAATTTCGATATTGCTCAAAGTGTAATGGAAATTACGAATACTGTCAGGACCATCTTTTTAGTCATGAACATATAAAATAATAAATTCGCAGAGGAGAATAATAAATGAAAAAAACAAAAATCGTATGTACCATGGGACCAAATACGAATGATAGAGAATTGATGCGTCAGTTAATCCGTAATGGAATGGACGTGGCTCGTTTTAATTTTTCTCATGGAGATCATGCTGAACAAAAAGGGAGAATGGATCTTCTTAAGCAACTTCGAGAAGAAGAGCATGCCAATACTGCTATCCTCCTTGATACAAAGGGACCAGAGATTCGAACAGGCGTCCTTGAAGGAGGAAAAAAGGTATATCTTGAAAAAGATGATGAATTTATTCTTACAAAAGAAGAAATAACAGGAAATCATAAAAGGGTATCTATAACATACGCAGGTCTTGTAGAAGATGTGGTCAAAGGAACTAGGATTTTGATCGATGATGGTTTGATTGAATTACAAGTTACAGGTACTACAGAAACAGATATTATCTGTACTGTTTTAAATGGTGGTGAGCTTGGAGAACGAAAAGGGGTTAATGTACCAAATGTTTCTGTCAGACTACCAGCAATTACACAAAAGGATAAAGAAGATATTAAATTTGGTGTGGAGCAGGATATAGATTTTATTGCAGCATCGTTTGTTAGAAATGCAGAATGCATATTAGAAATCAAAGCCTATCTAAAAGAGTTAAACGCACCATATATCCCAATCATTGCCAAGATTGAAAACGCAGAAGGAATTCAAAATATTGATGAGATCATTCGTGCAGCAGATGGAATTATGGTTGCAAGAGGAGATCTTGGAGTAGAAATTCCAGCAGAGGAACTTCCTTACCTTCAGAAAATGTTGATTCAGAAATGTAATGCAAATTTCAAAACAGTTATTACAGCAACACAAATGCTGGATTCTATGATGCGAAACCCAAGACCTACAAGAGCGGAGGTTACAGATGTTGCAAATGCGGTTTACGATGGTACAGATGCAGTAATGCTTTCAGGTGAAACAGCACAGGGAAAATATCCGTTGGAGTCATTAAATATGATGGTACACATTGTAGAAAATGCAGAAAAGCATTTGAACTATTATATCAAACCTGAAAATACAAATGATCATTTAAAGGCAGGGGTATCGGATGCGATTAGTTATGCATCGGTTCTGGCAGCAGAGAATTTAAATGCAAAATGCATCATTACGCCTTCTATTACAGGGGCTACTGCAAGAGTAGTATCTAATTTAAAACCAAAGCAAGAAATTCTTGGAGTGACTCCAAATGAAAGAAGTCTTAGAAGAATGTCAATTTACTGGGGAGTGCAGCCGTTAAAATCACATGCCTTTGATACAACAGAGGATATCTGCGCAGGAGCAATTGAGTTAGCTCGTGTAAAAAAATACGTAGAACAAGGAGATATTGTTGTGTTGACGGCAGGAATTCCTTCTCCTAACATTCAGAATGAAAAAAGCGGCATTAACAATATGATGCGAATTACAATTGTGGAATAGGAGTACAAACAGATGAATAAAAGCCCTTTTGTCACAAAGAAACAGGTTGAAGATATTGTAAAAAAATATCCGACACCCTTTCATTTATATGATGAAAAAGGAATTAGAGAAAATGTAAAGGCTTTGAAAGAAGCCTTTGCATGGAATGAAGGATATAAAGAGTATTTTGCAGTAAAAGCAACACCAAATCCATTTTTGATTGATATTTTAAAAGAATATGGATGTGGATGCGATTGTTCTTCTTACACGGAACTTATGCTTTCCGAAGCAATGGGAATTAAAGGTGAAGATATCATGTTTTCATCGAATGATACTCCTGTAGAAGATTTTGTGCTTGCAGATCAGCTTGGAGCAACGATTAATTTAGACGATTTCACACATGTTGAATTTCTAGAAAAAGCGATTGGACATATTCCGGAGACAATTAGCTGTCGTTTCAATCCAGGGGGTATCTTTAAAATCAGTAATGATATTATGGATAATCCAGGAGATTCTAAATATGGAATGACAGAAGAACAAATGACTCAAGCGTTCAAGTTGTTAAAAGAAAAAGGAGCAAAGGAATTTGGTATTCATGCATTTCTTGCAAGCAATACGGTTACCAATGAATATTATCCGATGCTTGCAAAAGTGCTATTTGAGCTTGCAGTACGTTTGAAAAAAGCAACAGGGGTTCACATTAAATTTATCAATCTTTCCGGAGGAATCGGGATTCCTTACAGACCAGATCAAAAGCCGAATGATATTTTGACCATTGGAGAAGGAGTGCGTAAAGTTTATGAAGAAGTACTTCTTCCAGAAGATATGGGAGATGTGGCTATTTATACAGAATTAGGTCGTTTTATGATGGGACCTTATGGGTGTCTTGTGACAAAGGCAATTCATGAAAAGCATACACATAAAGAGTATATTGGTGTGGATGCTTGTGCAGTGAATTTAATGCGTCCGGCTATGTACGGGGCATATCACCATATCACAGTACTTGGAAAAGAAGAGAATACCTGTGATCATAAATATGACATTACAGGTTCACTATGTGAAAATAACGACAAATTTGCCATAGATAGAAGTCTTCCAAAGATTGATATTGGAGATTATCTTGTAATTCATGATACGGGAGCACATGGATTTTCTATGGGATACAATTACAATGGAAAATTAAAATCAGCAGAACTTCTTTTGAAAGAAGACGGTACGGTTAAACTGATAAGAAGAGCAGAGAGACCTTCCGATTATTTTGCAACTTTTGATTGTTTTGATATTGGAAAAAAACTATTGTCAAAATAATGTAAAAAATACTTGCATTTTCCAAAACAATATGATAATATTAAAAACGGCTCAGTTAGTTGATTGAGCCGCATGAGCGGATGTGGCGGAATGGCAGACGCACAAGACTCAAAATCTTGCGGGGGTGACCTCGTGTGGGTTCAAGTCCCACCATCCGCATAGTTACAGTGTTTTTTAGGGTTTTACCTTGAAAAGCACTGTTTTTTTGTGCTCAGATTGCGTAAGACTATTTTAACTTTTTCCAAGAGTCTTGTACATGAGGGAAGGTGGAAAGAGGTATTTCAACATTTCAGGTGGTACGCAGAGCTGTCTTGAAGCGTCAAAGAAAAACTGATCCTCGTTGATGGAATCCATGACATCTTAATTAGACAGCAGTAGTTCTGATGCAAAGATATTCGCTTCGTATTCTTTTTGATCTACTCTGTTGAAGTATAGTGGTTCAGTTGTCAATCTGGCTCTTTGGGCAACACTCGCAGGCATTTCTCTAGCCGCAGGTGTTGGATTTGGCGTGCTATCAAAAAGAACAAATATAAAGATAAATAGGCATAATATTGACATACTATCAATTGATATGTATAATATCAATTGATAGTATACATATAAAAATGTACTGGAGGTGACCATCATTTTTTTGAGTTTTACATCGAAAAAAATTGAAGTCTTAGATTTTTTGAATGAATTAACGAGCATACTGGAAAAAGATAATTTTGATATAGATAGAGACATTACTTTAATTAGCAAAAAGAAAAAGGGTGGCGATGAACAATATTCTACACCATATGCAATGTTGGATTTGGATTATGACACAGGTGATGTCGTTGCGCGGCTGAAAGAATTAACTATATCAGAATACTCAGAAACAAAAATAGATAGAGATGATGTGAATCCACCATTGTTATTTGTATTTGGGAAAGATATAAATAACAAACTGGTATATGTAAAACTAAAAATCAAAGGAGATCAGCACAAGAGTGTGCTGTGTGTGTCTTTTCATTATGCCAAGGAGAAGATGGAATTTCCATATGCATAATGAATTTTGAAGGAGGTAAGACAATGGAGGCTACTACTTTAATTAGAAAGGTTCATATGAATTGCCCACTTTGTGATAAAACACATGAAGTTGAAGAAAAGAAACGTGTTGCTTGTATTACGATCAAAGGGGAAGAAGTGTCCTACGAAGAGCATTTTTATTTTTGTGCAAATGCTGATGAAGATGAAAATGAATTTGAAACTGGCTCAATGACAAATAAGAATCTGCTCAACGCACGTAATGCATATCGTGTAAAGAAAGGATTGTTAACATCTGACGAAATCATTGCAATTCGTGAGAGTTATGGATTATCACAAGTTGATTTAGCGAAGATGCTTGGTTGGGGAGAAGCCACAATAGCAAGATACGAGAGCAAAGCTATTCAGGATGAAGCATATGATACAATGCTCCGGCTTGTAAAAGACAATCCTCTTCAAGCATTAGAATTTTTGAAAAAAAATCAAGATAAATTTTCTGTGATAAAGAGACATGAAATTAGAGCAAAAATTGTAGAAAAACTTGATTCATATGGTAAAGAATTCCTTACAAGAAAAACTTTTGAAGGTGAATATGCTAGTTTTGACGAACCTTGTGATTCTAATGGATATATGCTTTTGAATATCGATAAAATAGAAGCGATAATTTCTTATATTGCTGAAAAAGTATCATATTTATTTAAGGTTAAATTAATGAAAATGTTGTGGTATGCAGATTCTGAATCCTATAAAGTATATGGACATTCAATAACTGGTATGGTATATAGACATGAGCCAATGGGGGCATTACCTATAGGTCACTATAGTCTGATGAATCTTGAGAAGTTAAATATTCAAGAAGAGTCAAGTTATAATTACGATTCGATGATTCATGTGTATCCTACACTAAATATGAATTATGAAATTCTTAGTTCAGAAGACAAAAGAATTCTGGATAAGGTGATTAATAAATTTAAAGAGTATAAGGCAAGGGAAATTGTTGATTATATGCATGAAGAAATAGCATATCAACAAACTGTGCCTGGGGAAATTATTTCTTTTGATTTAGCAAAAAAAAATAGAGAATTATAAAAAAAGAAAGCACTTATAGTCATTATAGGTGCTTTTGTTATGTAAGGAGCTGGTTATTGAAAAAGAATTATATAGTTCGATAGGTCGCAATGCTAATGACTTTTGTGAGTATTGG
>JARIEI010000031.1 GCA_029256845.1 Ruminococcus sp.
TCTTACTTCATGGAAATCCGTTGTTAGCAGAGTGGATCACAAACTTGATTGGAGATGGATGGATCAAAGATCTTTCACAACTTTCAAAATTAAAAGCGTATGTGAATGATGAAAAGTATAGAAGAGAGTTTATGCAGATTAAATATCAAAATAAAGTTCGTCTTGCAAAATATATCAAAGAGCATAATGGAATTGATGTAGATCCAAATTCTATTTTTGATGTTCAAGTAAAACGACTGCATGAATATAAACGTCAGTTATTAAATATTCTTCATATCATGTATTTGTATAATCAAATTAAAGAACATCCAGAAATGTCTTATTACCCACGTACATTTATTTTTGGAGCGAAAGCAGCTGCAGGTTATTTAAGAGCAAAAGAAACCATTAAGTTGATTAATTCAGTTGCGGAAGTAGTTAACAATGATCGAAGTATTAATGGAAAAATCAAAGTTGTGTTTATTGAAGACTATCGTGTCTCCAATGCTGAATTATTATTTGCAGCAGCAGATGTAAGTGAACAAATTTCTACTGCTTCCAAAGAAGCTTCAGGTACAGGAAATATGAAATTTATGCTGAATGGAGCGCCTACTCTAGGTACAATGGATGGAGCAAATGTAGAAATTGTAGAGGAAGTGGGAGAAGAAAATGCTTTCATTTTCGGATTAAGTTCACAAGAAGTAATTAATTACGAAAATTACGGCGGATATAATCCAGTAGATATTTATTTTAACGACTGGGAATTAAAACGTGTTGTTGACCAACTTATGGACGGAACATATGCAAATGGAAGACATGACATGTATCAGAATTTGTATAATTCATTGTTAAATACACAATGCACAGATCGTGCAGATACGTATTTTATCCTGAAAGATTTCCGTTCATATGCAGATGCACAACGTCGAGTGGAAGAGGCTTATCGAGATGAACAACGTTGGTCAAAAATTGCAATGATGAATACCGCATGTAGTGGTAAATTTTCTTCAGATAGAACAATTGAAGAGTATGTAGATGACATTTGGAAACTGGAAAAGGTGGAAATACCAGAACCAGAAGAAGATTAAATGAAATCGAATTTTTTTCAAAATCCTTCATATAATTAAATATGGAGGATTTTTTTATGAATAAAATAGGACAAGCATTAAAAACTGGAGTATCTGTTGTAATTATTTTGTTGTTGCTCCCATATCTTGCAACGGTGTTTATAAATGGAGATAAAATAAAGCGAATCGAGAAAGATGCCTTTCAATTTGTAAAAGTTTGCTCGTCATCGCAGGTTGATACAAAGGTAGAAGAGGTACCTTGGGATACTTATTTTATAGGGATTCTTGCCAAACAAATGCCAGAAACGTATAAAAAAGAAGCAATAAAGGCGCAAGCTGTAATTTTGCGGACGATATTGTATAAGCAGATGGATAAAAATCCACACCCTATATTCACAGAAAGTTATTTTACGCTGGAGGAATTGGAAAAAAAATGGGGGATTGAACATTATGAAGAATACTATAAAAAATATTCTGATGCCATGAAGGAAACAGAAAATAAAGTATTATTGTATGAAGAAGATTATGCAACAGTACCTTTTCATCAGTCAAGTGCAGGGAAAACAAGAAATGCAGAAGAAGTTTTTGATAATGAAAATTACGATTATTTAAAGAGTGTGGAATGTAAGGAAGATCAAAGAGATCAAGAATGGGAGCATGTTTATGATTTTGAATACCAGACGATTCAAGAAAAGTGCAGAAATTTTATACAAGCGGTAGATAAAAAGAAGGCAAAAGAAAAACTTAATTATGATGATATTCAAATTCAAGAATATGATTCGGCTGGATATGTCAAAACTATGAAAATAAAAGAAACAATTTGTTCGGGGGAACAATTTAGAAAGGCTTTGTCCTTGCCATCTGGATGCATGACGTTAGAAGATTATAAAGGAAAATTACGTATTCATACGAAGGGGAATGGGCATGGTCTTGGTATGAGCCAATTTACTGCAAATGAATTGGCAAAAGAGGGGAAAAGTTATGAAGATATTCTCCAATACTTTTTTGCGGGTGCAACATTATCAAATGCAGAAGAAATAAATTTCAAATTGGAATAAATTACATGAGTTCTGGCAAAACTATAGCCAGAGGTGATGAATATGAATAAGAAAGAGATATCTTCTTTGAAAGGAAAAAGCGCAGCTTTTGGAATGGTTCTGTGTTTTGTTGCGGTGATCCTCATGGTGGGAGCATTTGTTTCTAACAGAACAAAAAAACAAGCCCAAGAAGAGCTGGCAAAAGTGGAAGAAGAGAAAAAAATTATTACAAAAGAAGAAATTGAAGAAGCGTCTGCAAAAGAAATTGAATTACCAACAGAAGAAGAAAAACCAGTACCTGAACAAAAGGTGATGGATGAGCAAGTAGCAACAGAGGATGTGACACAAAAGGAAGCTACAACAGTTTGGTTTGATGAAAACAGCAATTTGGTTTGGCCTGCCAGTGGTGCTACGCTTCTTGGATACAGTATGGACAAAACTGTTTATTTCCCGACACTGGAACAATATAAATACAATCCGGCACTTGTGATTGAAGGGAAAGCAGGTGAAGTCATTAAGGCGGCTGCTGGTGGAGTTGTTAAAGAAATTGCAGAATATCCCCAAACCGGTGTTACGGTAACAATGGATATTGGGAATGGCTATACAGCAACGTATGGGCAATTAAAAGATGTTACGGTAAAACTTGGAGATCAAGTAAACGCAGAAGAAAAAATTGGAGTATTAAATACGCCAACAAAATATTATTCGGTAGAAGGTCCTAATTTATATTTTGAAATACAAAAAGATGGACATCCTGTAAATCCATTGGATTTTATGGAGTAGCAAAAAAGGATTCTGACATTGTTCAGAGTCCTTTTTCTAATGATTTGGGATAGAAGTCATAAGAAAATTGTGGTATGATATGGAGCACATGATGAAAATAGTTGAGGAAAAAGTATGAATTATATTTATATATTAGAATGCAAAGATGGAACATTTTATACTGGATGGACAAATAACCTTGAAAAAAGGTGTAAGGATCACAATGAAGGAAAAGGGGCTAAGTATACGAAAGCAAGACGTCCAGTAAAGTTAGTGTATTATGAGACGTATGAAACAAAGCAAGAGGCGATGCACAGAGAATATGAAATTAAACAACTATCAAGGAAAGAAAAATTAAATCTAATTCAATCAAAAAAGGAATTTGAATAAAGCGTTCAAATTCCTTTTTAATGAAATTAATAATTTTCTGCTTTTCGTTCAAAGTAGGAACGTGGATGTGCACATACTGGACAGATTTCAGGAGCTTCTTCAGTCATGGCAATATAACCACAGTTTCCGCATTTCCATCCCAAAGGAGCCTCTCCTTTAAATGTAGTGCCATTTTTATAGTTTTCAAGTAATTTTTTGTAGCGTTTTTCATGAGCAGCTTCTACAAGAGCTACGCCACGGAATTTTGCAGCAAGTTCTTCAAATCCTTCTTCTTCTGCTTCTTTTGCCATACGAGCGTACATATCTGTCCATTCGTAGTTTTCTCCATTTGCAGCATCTTCTAAGTTGGCTTCTACATCGCCGATGCCATGGAATTCTTTAAACCATAATTTTGCGTGTTCTTTTTCTTGATCGGCTGTTTCTAAAAAGATATTTGCCATTTGAACGAAACCAGCTTTTTTCGCAGCAGATGCGTAATAGGTGTATTTATTGCGAGCCTGAGATTCTCCTGCGAAGGCTTCCATAAGGTTCTTTTCTGTTTTTGTACCAGTATATTTAGACATACTAAATCCTCCTATCAAAATTGAGGCAGAAATATTTCTGCCTCAGTGAAAATTATTATTGCATATTGAAATTAACCAAAGTATCTCTTAAGAAGACCTTCAAATGCTTTTCCGTGACGAGCTTCGTCTTTAGCCATTTCATGAACTGTATCATGAATTGCATCAAGATTAGCAGCTTTTGCACGTTTTGCAAGATCAAATTTACCAGCTGTAGCTCCGTTTTCAGCATCTACTCTCATTTCAAGGTTTTTCTTTGTGCTGTCTGTTACAACTTCACCTAATAACTCAGCAAATTTAGAAGCGTGTTCTGCTTCTTCATAAGCAGCTTTTTCCCAGTAAAGTCCGATTTCAGGATATCCTTCTCTGTGAGCAACTCTTGCCATTGCAAGGTACATACCAACTTCTGAACATTCACCTTCGAAGTTTGCTCTTAAATCAGCGATGATGTCTTCGCTTACACCTTGTGCAACACCTACAACGTGCTCAGCAGCCCATTCTCTTTCGCCAGCTTGCTCTTTGAATTTATCAGCTGGTGCTTTACAAATTGGACATTCAGCTGGTGCAGCTTCTCCTTCATAAACATATCCACATACAGTACATACAAATTTTTTCATAATTAAATTCTCCTTTTTCTTTTTATTATATAATAGTATTGATAGTTAGTCGAGTTATTATCATGCTCGACAGAATTTATTTTAATGCTGGATGAGAAATATTATCCTGCATTAATCACAGATTAACTACATTTTGAAATCTCTTGAGATTTCCGAATACAGTTTCCACATTTCCCCATAAAGATTGTAGTACTGGATTCAATAATACCATCAAATGAATCGGGAACAGAACTGTTTATTTGATTTACATCACTTACATCCATATCAATGTCATAAATATTTCCACAACAATTACAGAAAAAATGATTGTGAGGTTTGACATTTCCATCGAATCGATCGCCGCCGTCTGGTGAAGGAATTTTAATTATTTCGCCAAGATCGGTTAGCAGATTTAAATTTCGATACACGGTACCAAGACTAATATTAGGAAATTCATTCTTAACATGTAAATAAACCGTGTCGGCTGTCGGATGTTCTGTCGTTTCGGACAGATATTTTTTGATTGATTCGCGTTGCCGACTATATTTTAACACTGGCAGTTACATCCTCCTTTCTCAAAATCAATAATAGGAATCATTACTGTAATTAGAATATAATATATTTCATTCTGATTGTCAATAGTATTTTTAATAAAATTGAAAAAAATTTTTCTTGTCAACAACTTGAAAAATCCTATTATAATAGAAGAAATTATTTATTAAAAATATTACATAAAAATTAAATAACGATGTATTTTTAAAGCTGAAAAACTATTGAAAATTGTAAAATGTCGAAATAACGTGTATGAAAAATATAGAAAAATCCTTGACATATATTTGGATTACTGGTAAAATGCAATCTTGTTAAGAAAATTAACATATTTGTAACATTTTAAAATCCTACGAAAGAAAAGAATAAATTCAGGGAGGTTCATATAATGAGAACAAAGATTATAAACAAACTGTTTCTTTCTATTTTTACGGGGACAATTTTCATTATGGGAAGTCAAGGACATGTACAGGCGGCAGATGATGTACTGAACACGATGCCAGTTGTACCTATTATGGATATAGAAAATATCGTACAGAAAAATTATCAAATGGATATAAAAGAAGATGTACAGTTGTATCTTGTAGAAAATGATAAGGGTGAGTATTTAAATATAGCATTTTCTAATGTAAGTGATTTTGCTTACATTAGATATGCCGCTACAGAGAAAAGTGACTGGGCAGGAAAGATGTATCCTGGAACAGCCGTGGAAATTTTAGATTATACAGGTGACTGGGTTAGAATTAAATCAGGCAATGTATATGGATATGTACAAACAAAAGACTTGCTAATCGGAAAAGAAGCAAAGAAATATGATGAATCTAATGGAAATAAACAATATCATTATGCAGAATCTAAAGTAGAAGAAGAGGAGCGACTGGCAAAAGAGGCAGCCTTAAAAAAGGGGGAGGAAGTAATTGCCTATGGAAGTCAGTTTATAGGAAATCCTTATGTGTGGGGAGGAACTAGTCTTTTGTATGGAGCTGATTGCTCGGGATTTGTACAGGCGGTGTATGCTGATTTTGGTATTTCGCTTCCAAGAACGACTTGGGATATGGAGTCCGTTGGGGTTCCTGTAAGTTATGATCAGGCAATGCCAGGAGACCTTATTTTGTATGATGGACATGTCGGGCTCTATGCAGGGAATGATATGATCTTAAATGCAGTAGATGAAAGTCAAGGGATACGTATTACTAGCGCTCTATATGCACCGATTGTTACAGTAAGAAGAGTTTTATAAGAAAAAAGAAAGATAGAAATCTGAAGATTATTTTGAAAACAGTGAGGAAGTTTTTCAAATTAAATTCTTCAGATTTTTTTGTGCTGGAAAATAAAAAATATAGATTAGCAATATGCACAAAAAAGTAAAAAACTGTCGAAAGTGAAAAAAAAGATTTTACCAACTTATTCACATTAAAAAAGCGATTAACCAAAGAAAAATCACTATTTCTATAAAGTTATCCACATTATCAACACTCAACTATGTGAATAATGTGGATTACTTTTGTTAAAAAAAGAACAGATGTTTTGTTTAGTTATGATAAAAATACTATTTTGTCGAAAAAAAACGAAAAAACAATTGACTTTTAAGTAATCTAAAATTGTATGAAGTTGTCGAAAAAATTCTGAAAATTCAATTCGCTTATTGCGCAAAGAAAAAATAGGATGTATAATAAGGAACACCAATAAAAGAAGGAGGAAGTGGAATGGCACAGATTTCTAGAACAACAAGAATCGGTGAATTATTACAGATTTTTCCAGGTGCAGAAAGCATCTTAATGGAAATCGGTATGCATTGCCTTGGCTGACCGGCTTCACAGATGGAGTCTCTGGAAGAGGCTGCAATGGTACATGGCATTGATGCAGATTTGCTGGTTGAGAAATTAAATGCTTCTATGAAAGCAGCAGGTCTATAATAAATACAAGTCATGTGTGGAAAGATTTTCCGCATAAAAATACCCCGCAGAATATTCTGCCGGGTATTTTTTTGTTGCAGTTTGCTTATTTTTACAAGATGTGTCCAAGATTTTGAATTGCATTTGAGGAAATAAGAATATCATAATGCTCTTCTAAGAAAGCTAATGTTGCTGCAGAAACCTTTTCGATTGATGCATACTCGGAGAGCATATTTGAAATCTTATTAAATTCTTTTTCAGAGTGATCTGACTGTCGAAGTGCCAGTACGTAAATTCTAGAGTCGGGATCTTGGTAAAGTGTATTGGCTCCATGATAAAGTGGAGCAATCAAGTGTGCTGCTTGGATTACATCATCTATATGTTCGAAAGAGAACAAGCGAATGGTTAGTTTTGGAGTTTCTTTTTTTTCTGTGGCAGGAGAATCTGTACTAGCAGCAGCTTTTTTTACTTTATCGAGTAATTCCATAAAATCTTCTGCGCCGTCTAACTTTTCAAGAGTCTCAGGGATCGAGCTATCTGTACTGTTAGAAGAAGTGAATTTCGAAAATCTAGTATCTAACTCTTCTGGATCTTCTACCTTTGTGATAATAAGCACAATGGTATCTGCAGATGTAGGGATTGCCTCGATCATCAGAGGAATATCTTCGGCTTCAAATCCAAAGTCGAAAGCGGCTTGTTGCATCATGTCGCGAAAAAGAGATTTTGCTTTTTCTGTACCGTATGCAAGTTCGCTTAATTTAAGATGTCTTTCGGCTAAATCTGCATGTGTTAATGTGCATCGTATTTGATTGTCGTTAATTTTTTCTATCTTCATATTTTCACATCCTTACGAATTGTAATTTCAAAAAAATATATATCTTCTCACTATTAGTATAAACAAAAACAAAAAATATGTAAAGAAATTTACGAGTTTAATTTAGAAAAAAATATATTAGATGATTATCAACAAATGTGGATGGGTTATGAACAATATACACATTGAAATCAGTGAATAAAGCAACTATAATTGCAAGTACAAAAGATAGTTGTTCGGATAAATAAGTCTATTAGAAAGGAGCATATATTTTTGTCTATCAGGTTTCCTTATAGGATAAGGAGATACTGTCTTATTATCAAAAAAATTCAAAAATTCACACGTCCGATTCATGGACAGATAACCATTAAATAAGAGATTACTTGTAGGTTTGTACTGTCTTTTGAGATGCTTTTACATACTGGTACGTCACGGCACCTCTTAGTGTATGAAAGGCATGTGTTCTATTTATCCCTGACCTACAGATGAAGGAGCAGCCATGGAAATTTCTGATACAACAGATGTATATAAAAGTTTATATTCAGAGTTAGAAGATTATGAAAAAAGAGGAATAAGTATGAGTGTGGATGGCTACCCTGCTAGTCCACTTCAAATTGTACAGGCGCACATGATACATGAGCAAGGAAGTTATATGCGGGATTATGTTCTAGATCCTCAAGGGTACATAGAGTCGTTAGCGTTTGTCGAACTAAATCAAAACTATCATTATATGAACGAACAAACAGAGTTATAAATAGGCAGACGATTCCCCTCATATGCTGGATTATAAGAAAAAGTAGTTTAAAAGAGAATGCCTCTTTAGAATGTTTGTGCATGACGTATGAGAAAAGTAATAAAAGAAAATACTTATAATTGTTGAACTATTTATGCACTATCATGTATAATAGTCTCTATTAGGAGGTGCGGCATGGACGAAAGAGAAAAAAGGGCATTAGAAATTCGACAGACCAGGCAGCAAGAAGCGCAAAAAAGACGTCAAAGTGGCCCAAGGACAGACAATACAATGCGGAAAAAACCTAGGCCAGATGGCAGTGTAAATAGAACGATAAGAACTACAGGAAAAAAGGGACGACGAAAAAGTAGAAGGGCAAGAAGGAGAAGAAGAAATTTCATTATTCGGATGCTTATTCTTGTGGCGTTGATTATCCTGGCAGTAGGAGGATTGTTTTTTTGGAAAAAATATGGCTCATCAAAAAAACAATATGATTTGAAAAAATATTATGGATTAGAAAATGAAAATGATCTTGCAGTTATGGTGAATAATCAAGTCATAGGAAGATTAGATGACTATCATTCAGGTGGAAAGATATACGATGGAGTTCCATATATAGAATATTCTGTAGTACGTGATTTTATTAATGAGCGATTTTATTGGGATTTTAATGAAAATATTTTGCTTTATACATTGCCATCGGGAAATGTATCTGTAGGTGTAGGTGAAAAAGAATATTCCGTCATTAAAGAAAAGAAATCAAAAGATTATGTGATTCTAAAGGCAGAAGGAAAGACCGCATATATCGCACTTCCATTTATCGAGCAATTCTCTAATATGGAATATAAGCTGTTAAAGGCAGAAGGCGATCGGATTCCGACAAGGGCAGTCATCACATGTGATTTTGGAGAGCATACAGTTGCCACGATGAAAAAAGACACCCCAATTCGCTATCAAGGAGGAGTAAAAAGTCCGATTTTAACAGAAGTGAAAAAAGGTGACAAAGTTCGAATTGTAGATCAAGTAGATGGATGGAAGAAGATTCGTACAGAAGAGGGATTTTCAGGTTATGTAAAAGAAAATACGTTACGACGTCCTGAGAAAGAAACGACATCACATGAATTCCAAGAGCCAAAATACACAAATATAAAGGTTGATAAGCCAATTAATATGGCATGGCATAACGTAGATAATGAAGATGCCAATGGCTATGTATTAGAGAATATTGCACGCACAAAAGGGCTTACAATTATTGCACCAACTTGGTTTAGCATTGCCAATACAGAAGGAGCGATGTCTTCTATTGCAAGTACAGAGTATGTGAATTATGCACATCAGTCCAAACTTGAAGTATGGGGAGTGTTAAGAGATTTTCATGGCGGGATTAACTCCTATGATGAAACCTATGAAGTACTTAGCTATACATCCAAAAGAGAGAATCTAATTAATCAGGTGATTGGAGCAGCCATTCAGACAGGACTAGATGGAATTAATTTGGACTTTGAACTGATTTCTCCAGAATGCGGAGAGCATTACATTCAATTTGTAAGAGAACTATCTGTAAAGTGTAGACAAAATGGTCTTGTATTTTCTATAAGTAATTATGTGCCAATGCCGTACAATAAGCATTACGATTTAAAAGAACAAGGAATTGTTGCAGATTACGTGGTTATTATGGGATATGATGAACACGCTGCAAACTCTTATGAAGCTGGGTCTGTGGCATCTTATGACTATGTAAAAAATGGAATTGAAGATGCTTTAAAAGAGGTTCCAAATGATAAGTTGGTAAATGCGATTCCATTCTTTACAAGATTGTGGTTAGAACGACCGAAAACAGAGGAAGAAATTGCGGAAGATCAAGGAACAGAAGCAGAAAATTATCCTCTAAAAGTTACGAATACTGCACTTGGTATGGATGCTGCAGAAAAAATATTGAAAGAGGCTGGAGTTACACCAAAGTGGGATAAAAAAACAAGACAGAACTATGCCCAGTGGGATACGGAAGACGGAACATATAAGATATGGCTTGAGGACACACAGTCTATTGAAGAAAAGCTAAAACTTATAAAGGAGCATAATCTTGCCGGAGTTGCATCTTGGTGTATTGGTTGGGAAAAACAACAGATTTGGGATCTGATCCTTCAATATGTAAATTAATTGAATATTTAAGAAAAAAACATCCTATTTTTGCATATACATTTCATATATGTGAAAGGGGATGTTTTTTTGCAAAAAAAAGTGAAAATACTTATGGGGTTAATTGTATTGTTGGCAATGATGATTGGAGTATGTTGGTTTGGCGAATGGATTTATAAGAAACATATTCAACATGAAAACAACATAGAAACATCGGCAGATGCAAATAGCCACTCCAAGCAAACAATCGTTATTGATGCAGGACACGGAGGAAAAGATTCGGGTAAAATTGGGGTTAATAAGGTTTTAGAAAAAGATATCAATCTTATTATTGCAAAGAAGGTAGAACAATTACTTTTGAATCAGAATATTAAAGTTATTATGACAAGAGAGGAAGATTCTGATCTGGGGGACTCAAAAATTGAAGATTTAAGAAAGAGAGTTGACATTATAAATGATGCAAAACCGGATTTAGCACTTAGCATACATCAAAATAGTTATCCAAGCGAAGACATACATGGAGCGCAAGTATTTTATTATAGTCAGTCTGAAAAAGGAAAAAACTTAGCGCAGATTCTTCAAAATAAATTGCGAAAAGTTGATCCGGAAAATAAAAGAGAAGAAAAAGAAAATGACAGTTATTTTATTTTGAAAAAAACAGAAGTTCCAGTGGTGATTGTTGAGTGTGGATTCTTAAGCAATCCAAAAGAAACAAAAAGACTTATTTCGGATGAATATCAAGACCTTTTAGCGGAAGCTATCTTTGAAGGAATCATGGAATTTTTAGCACTATGAAAGGAGGATTTTAGAAAGACAGTTTTTTTTTGAAAAAAATCATGTTATAATAAAATTTATGGAGACAATAATAAGTACAATTGATAAAAATAATATTGACGATAGCGTAATTTTAAGCGCAGGACAGATTTTGAAAAAAGGTGGGCTTGTAGCATTTCCGACAGAGACTGTTTACGGACTGGGTGCAAATGCCTTAGATGAGGAGGCGGCGAAAAAAACATATGCGGCAAAAGGGCGCCCATCAGACAATCCGCTTATTGTGCATATTGCAACATTAAAAGACTTAGAAGCAATTGTGTCAGAAATACCAGATATTACAGAAAAAATTGCAAATCGTTTTTGGCCAGGACCACTTACTATGATTTTTAAAAAAAGCGAGATTGTTCCATATGGTACAACAGGAGGGCTTGATACGGTCGCAGTTCGCATGCCAAGTGATCAAATTGCAAGATCGTTAATTTTGGCTGCAGGAGGATATGTGTCAGCTCCAAGTGCAAACACATCAGGAAGACCAAGTCCGACAACTGCACAGCATGTAAAAGATGATCTTGACGGTAAAATTGAGATGATTTTAGATGGTGGAAGTGTGGACATTGGGTTGGAATCTACGATTCTTGATATGACAGTCACCCCACCTATGATTTTACGTCCAGGAGCCATTACAGCAGACATGCTAGAAGAAGAAATCGGGGAAGTTGCTGTGGATCAAACACTTCTTGATAGTTCTAGTACGCAAAGACCAAAAGCACCTGGGATGAAGTATCGCCATTATGCACCAGATGCCAAGCTTACAATCGTTGAGGGAACATTAAAAGAAGAGATACTTGCAATTCGTCAACTTGCATATGAAGCATATCTTCAAGGACGTCAGGTTGGTATTATTGCAACGAATGAATCAGAGCAATACTATACACATGGAATTGTTAAAAATATTGGAACTAGAGAAAATGAAAAAACGATTGCTAGAAACCTGTATTCTGTTTTGCGAGACTTTAATGAAGAAGATATTTCAGAAATCTATAGTGAGTCCTTTGCAGTGCAAGGCATAGGTAATGCTATCATGAACCGCCTTGAAAAAGCAGCGGGACATATTAGAATTCAAGCGGCACCGATTGTTGCAGAGCAGAAATATAGGAGAATTGTATTCGTTAGCCAGTCAGATACAAGTAGAGGACCTGTGGCGGCAGAATTGCTGCGCAATGAGATCTTAAAACAAGAGTATGTGATAGAATCTAGAGGAATGGTTGTTTTGTTTCCAGAACCAATCAACCAAAAAGCGGAAGCAATTATGAAAAGCGGGAAGTTGACATTGCAAGATCATGTGTCCAAAGCATTTTCAGAAGAGGACCTCAAAGAGGATACACTGGTTCTAACTTTTGAACAAAGTCAAAAAGAAAGGATTATTTCAGAGTATAGTTTTACTGAAAATGTGTACGCTATCAATGAATTTCTTGAGGATAATACAGAAATTCCAAATCCATATGGACAGCCATTAACTGCTTATGGGGAGTTTTACGAAACGATGAAAGTTTTAACAAAAAAATTAGCAAATAAGCTTAATTCATTTACAGAAGGAGGAAAATAATGTCAGAAGTACGCGTTATGGATCATCCATTGATTCAACATAAGATTAGTTATATTAGACAAGAGGGAGTGGGCACAAAAGAATTTAGAGAAGTAGTTGGAGAAATAGCGGCCTTAATGTGCTATGAGGCTACACGTAATTTGAAATTAAAAGATGTTAAGATCAAAACACCAATTTGCGAAACAATTGGGAAAGAACTGACAGGAAAAAAATTAGCTGTAGTGCCTATTTTACGTGCAGGACTTGGCATGGTAGATGGGATGTTATCTTTGATTCCAACTGCAAAAGTGGGACATATTGGTCTTTATCGCGATCCAGAAACATATGAACCAGTTGAATATTATTGTAAATTACCATCTGATTGTCAAGAAAGAGAAGTATTTGTGGTAGATCCTATGTTGGCAACAGGCGGTTCTAGTGTGGCAGCGATTCAGCTATTGAAGAACAGAGGCGTAAAAAATATTCGTTTTCTTTGTATCATTGCAGCTCCAGAAGGAGTAAAACGCATGCAAGAAGAGCACCCAGATGTAGACATTTACATTGGTGCTTTAGATGAATGTTTAAACGATCACAAGTATATTATTCCAGGGCTAGGAGATGCAGGGGATCGTATTTTTGGTACAAAATAAAGGAGGCAAGTAAAGATGTCAGATAAAAGGACGGATTATTTGTCATGGGATGAGTATTTTATGGGAGTGGCAAAACTTTCAGGTATGCGCTCTAAAGATCCTAATACACAGGTAGGGTGTTGCATTGTCAGCCAGGATAATAAGATTCTATCTATGGGATATAACGGGTTTCCAATTGGATGTTCGGATGATGAGTTTCCATGGGCAAGAGATGGAGAAACTCCACTTGACACAAAATACATTTATGCCACACACAGTGAATTAAATGCTATTCTTAATTACAGTGGAGGAAGCTTACATGGATCAAAATTGTATGTTTCCCTATTTCCATGCAATGAATGTGCAAAAGCAATTATTCAGGCAGGAATCAAAGAAGTGATTTATGATTGTGATAAATATGCGGATACTCCATCTGTTATTGCGTCAAAAAAGATGATGGAAGCTGCAGGTGTGGTTTACCACCAATACCGACATACAGATAGAAAAATAATGATTGAATTATAAAGTAAAGACCGACAGAAGATAATTCTGCCGGTCTTTGTAATTTTGGTAACAATTCACAAAAAGATGCAGATTCATAAATTGCTCTAGACTTTTGTGGAAAGCATGTATATAATACAAAGCACAAAGCAGTTGTTCGTGCTGCTTGCTTACATAGATGCATTCTAGCATCTAATGTGTCTGGGGTTGGATTTATTTAATCCATCCATTCTAAATTTTAATCAAGCTGTATTTCACAGCAATATTTCAAAGACTTAGTTTTAAAAGTTAAGTGAAAAACTGAATAGGAGGGATAACTTGCTTCGTAGAAATTTTGTGATATGCGAGGGTGAAAAAGAGTATGCCAAAAAGTTAGTTTCTATTTTTCGAGGACAGAAAAATTTGAAATGTCAGTTGTATTCTTTTCAAAATGTGGAACAATTAAGTAGTTTTGCACAAGATCATAAAATTCATATTTTATTGATTAGCGAAGAATTTCCAAAAGAAATAAGACAACAAATAAAGGCAGATCTTTGTTGCGTGTTGACAACAGGAAAAGAAGAATTGACGTCAGAAGAGAAGGGGGTGTATAAGTATCAGTCCGGTGAACGAATCTTAGAGTTTGTGTTAAACCTATTAGAAATATCTTCAGAAAAGACAAGAAAAAGAGAACTACCATTTACTTTGATCGGGGTGTATTCTCCAGTACATAGGATAGGGAGTACGAAATTTGCTTTAGAGCTGGGTAGGAAACTTTCCAAAAAAGGTCCTGTATTATACATGAATCTTGAAGCTTATTCAGGTGGAGAGTATACCGACTTGGAGAATAATGGAAATAATTTAGGAGATCTTCTTTATTATTTTCGATTGGGACAAAAAAATATAGAGAAGTATATTAGTGCCATGACACAACAGATTGGTGGAGTGGAGTATATACCACCCATATCGGTATCGAGAGAACTTTTAGAGGTGACGCAAGACGAATGGTTACGTCTATTTCAGACGATACAAGAAGAATGTGTATACCAGACAGTGATTCTTGATTTGGGAGATTATATTCAGGGGTTATACGAGATATTGCAAAATTGCAATACGGTCTATACCTTATATCGTGAAGATTCTATTTCTATGGCAAAACTTGCACAATATACCAATAATTTAAGAATGCTTGGATTTGAAGATGTATTAGAGCATACGGTACAAAGAGCCGTTCCAATTAAAGAAGGTGTATAGATGTGGAAGTACTAGAGCAGATGTATGACAAGATTATACAGAAAATTGATATGGATCATGAACTCTCAGATGATGAAATACGAGAATTGATACATACCGTGATTAAGGAAGAAGCAAAACAAAGATATCTTCCGTTAAAAGAAGAGATATCTTTGGGAAAAGAGCTATTTAATGCATTTCGAAAGCTAGATCTTTTACAAGAACTACTTGAGGATGAAGAAATTACAGAAATTATGATTAATGGTACACAGTCCATTTTTTATGAAAAGGAGGGAAAAATTTATCAATCAGATAGAAGCTTTGTTTCGATTAACCGTTTAGAAGATATTATTCAGCAAATTGTTGCAAAAACTAATCGTTATGTAAATGAAGCAAATCCCATTGTAGATGCGAGATTAGAAGATGGCTCTAGAGTAAATATTGTTTTAAGACCCATTGCGTTGAATGGTCCAATTATGACAATTCGAAAATTCCCAAAAGAGAAGGTTACTATGGATCAGTTGGTAAGATGGGGGAGTATTAGCAAAGAAGGCGCCGAGTTTTTGGAAAAATTGGTGCGTTCTAGATATAACATTTTTGTATGTGGTGGTACAGGAGCAGGAAAAACAACTTTTTTAAATGCACTGTCTGATTTTATTCCAGAAGATGAACGTGTTATTACAATCGAAGATAATGCAGAACTTCAAATTAAAGGAGTGAAAAATCTAGTAAGCTTAGAAGCTAGAAATGTAAATCAAGAAGGAGAAGGAGCAATATCCATTCGAGACCTTGCGAAATGTGCATTAAGAATGCGACCAGACAGAATTATTATTGGGGAGGTTCGAGGAGAAGAGGTTGTGGATATGATTTCTTCCGCAATGTTAAATGGACATAGTGGTTCGATGTCTACTGGCCATGCAAACAACCCAACAGATATGCTATATCGATTAGAAACGATGATGATGATGGGAATTGATCTACCGCTAAGAGCGGTGCAAAGGCAGGTTTCTTCTGCACTTGATATTATTATCCATTTAGGAAGACTTCGAGATAATACAAGAAAAGTTATGCAAATTGCAGAGGTGTTGGAAGTAGAAGATGGAGAAATTCAATTGCAGATATTATATGAATTTCAAGAGGAGGGAATGAAAAATGAAAAGATTACTGGGAGATTTGTGAAAGTTTCAGAGCTTAAAGCGAAAGAGAAGCTTGTGGCAGCGGGATATTACGAAGATTGAGAAAATACAAATGATGTTAAAGGCAGCGTTTGTAGCAGGAATGGCTGGTTACCTATTTTATGATTCTTGGTGGTCTTTTGTTCTTGTAATTCCATTTTCTGTTGTGTGTTTTGAATATGAAAAAAAAGAATTGTGTAAAAAAAGAGAGCAAGAATTTTTAGATGCATTTTCAGATGGAATTCGGTTTATGGCAGAGGGAATGAAAGTCGGATATTCTGTAGAAAATGCGATAAGTTCAGCACTATTTGAGTTGAAATTGCTGTTTCCGAAACAAAGTCGGATTGTGAAAGAGTTTGAAAGAATGGTTTATCTTCTTCATATTAATCGACCAGCAGAACAGGTGATGCAGGAATTTTCGAAAAGGATCAAACTAAAAGATATTGAAGATTTTGTAGTTGTGTTTTCAATGGCGAAGCGTTCAGGAGGCGATAGCATTCAAATGATTCGAGAGGCTGTACAACAAATACGTGAGAAAAGAGAAGTAGAAAAAGAAATTCAGGTTGTAATAGCAGCCAAAAAATTCGAATTTAAAATTATGTGTGTAATTCCATTCTTTATTATCTTTTATATGAAAATTGCATTTCCACAATTTATGAAAATATTATATAAAAACGTAACAGGAGTGATTCTTATGAGTTTGTGTTTTGCAATATTCATAGGCGCTTGCTATGCGGGAAAGAAGATTACAGACATAGAGGTGTAAATTGAAAATCGAAAAACAAAAAAAGAGACAAGCAGTTTTTGTTATTTGTATTACTTTGATTCTTGTATGTGTGGTTTCGGTTATGGACTATTTTCATGCACCAAAGAGGAATGCAGCGGGACAGTATATTATAGATCGAGGGACATATGGTTCAGGGAAGCAGAAAGTTTATTTAAGAGCAGCGGTTGGAAAAGAAAGGCACGATTTAGTTCTAGAAGTAGAAGGGCAAAATTATAGTGAAAAAGAAATTCCCAATATTCTAGAAGAAGCAGCCAAAAAGCTTGAGAAAATTGTACTTGGACAGAATAAGAGTTTTGATGAGATTAGGACGGATCTTAGACTTGTGTCACAAATTCCAGAAACAGCAGTAGAAGTAACATGGGATATGAACCGTTATGATTTGTTAGATTTAAGTGGCCATATTATACAGGACAGAGTTTCTGAAAAAGGGGAAATGATACAGTTAAAAGCAATGCTAAGAATAGGTAGAAAAGAAATGGAGCATATTTTTTATGCAAAGATTTTTCCACCAAAGTTAAGCAGGGAAGAAGCAAGAAAGAAAAAAATCAAAGATCAAGCAATGGAACTGGAAGCAAAAGATAAAACTAGTCCATATGTGGTTTTGCCGGAATATGTGGATGGGAAAAAATTAATATGGAGATATCCAAAAGACAGTCGGGCAGCAGGAATTCTTCTTCTCGGAACATTTTTGGCAGGTTTTTTGGTCTTTTGGGATGGATATGAAAAAAAACAGAAAGAGACATTGAGAAAGGAAGAGCTTTTAAAAGCCTATCCCCAGATTGTAAGTCAAATCACACTTTATGTGAAAGTGGGAATGCCTGTTCGTGTTGCTTGGTTTAAAATCGCAGAAGCTTACGAGAAAGACAGAAAAGTTTCACAAAGTGCTTATGAAGAAATGGTACATACTATGAATGAAATCAAACATGGGATTTCAGAAGGAGAAAGCTATGAGCGATTTGGACAAAGATGCGGGCTGATTTCTTATAGAAGACTTGGAACATTGCTGTCAGGAAATATAAAAAAAGGTGCCAAAGGAATTACAGAATTATTAAAAAAAGAAACGATGGATGCATTTGAAGAAAGAAAACACAGGGCAAAAAAATTGGGAGAGGAGGCAGGAACAAAATTACTAGGTCCGATGTTTATGATGCTTCTAGTGGTATTGATCATTATCGTTGTACCAGCTTTTTTAAGTATTCAGATTTAAATAAGGAGGATTCATATGAAAAGAAAATTACAAATGGTTCGTAATAAAATAAAAGGGTTTTGGAAGGATGAATCAGGTTTTACAGCTGTGGAAATGATCTTGATTTTAGTCGTCTTAATCGCAATCGTGTTGATTTTTAAAAATCAACTCATTTCTTTAGTGAATACTATTTTTGAAAAAATTGTTCGTGAAAGTTCAGGCATATAAAGTGAAAAAAGGCGAAGTGACCGCATTTTTAAGTCTTGTATTTGTTCTTATTTTAGCTTTTATTACATCCATATTAAATAGCGCCATGGTACAAACTACAAAAAGTACAAAAAGGCAAGAAGTAGATCGGGCGTTATTTTCATTGTTTGGTGAATATGATCCCGTGCTATTTGAAGTTTATGATATTTTTGCAACAGATACAGGACAACCAGGAGATGGGGAATATGCACAGGTAAAAAATCGTTTACAGTATTATGGAGTTAGGGATATAAAACAAGAGATTTCAGGAATTCAGTTTTTGACTGATCAAATGGGCGCAGCGTTTAAAGAACAGGCCATTGAATATATGGCTTATACTTATGGGATTTCTTCAGTTCAAGATTTTGTCGGAATGACAAAAGAATGGGAAAAGGTAGAAATTGCGGGAAACAATATAAAAAATCAAAATGAGACATTTGATCAGCAATTCACAGAGATTGCATCGAAGGAAAATGGAAAAGAATCGTTTGAGTTTGTGGAAGAAATGCAGAAACTACCATTATTATCGTCTGTGCTCCCTGCAAATTATCAATGTTCTACGAAAATAGTAGAGCAGCAACAACTCTTTTCGCAGCGAAAACATAATGTTGGGAAGGGAGAATTTTATATTCGATCGGATCTGTCAAGTTTACAAAATAAGTTGTTATTTCGTGAATATCTTCTAGAAAAATTTACCAACGCATTGTCTTCTAACGACAAATTGGAGTCAAAACAATTGTCGTATGAAGTGGAATATCTAATAGGAGGAAAAAATAGTGACCAAAGTAATTTAGAAGTGGTCTTAAAGAGAATAGCATTATTAAGAACAGGGGCAAATTATATATTTTTATTGAATGACCCAAAAAAGAAAGCGGAAGTAGAGACGATGGCTACGGTTCTTTCAGCCCTTATTCTTTGCCCGGAAGGGATTGAAGTGATTAGTCAGATTTTATTAATTGTATGGGCATTTGCGGAGAGTGTTCAAGATCTTAAAATATTAATGAATGGACATAAGATTCCACTGTTGAAAACTCCAGATCAGTGGAGTGTGTCGCTAAATTCAGTTATTCATAGACAACCTCCAACAAATATATCATCGCCCATAGAGCAAGAAAATGGGTTAGGATATAAAGATTATCTTAGAATTTTGCTGTTTTTTAAAACCACAGATACGCTTACGGCAAAAGCATTTGATCGGATAGAGGGAAACTTAAGGCTTGCGCATGAAGAAGCGAATATATCGTTGGATACTTATATGACTAAGGTGCGTTGTATGAATCAAGCAACGATACATCCAGGAGTTTTATATGATTTTCCAGCATATTTTGGGTATAACTAAGTTCAATATTGAGCCTGGTACAGATGCCCTTTCTTCTTAAAATGTCGGAAAGTCACAGCCGACGAAAATCACACCCAACTACAAAAATATAAGAAAGGAAAAAACTGCGATGCCACAATATAAAAACAACCCCACAAAATCGAACACAGAAAGGGCATCTGTACCAGGCTCAAGAGCAAGTATAACAATTGAAGCGTCTTTGGTTATCCCTATTTTTCTTTTTGCAATCTTGTGTTTCATTTATACAATGGAAATACATGCGTTACAATTACAAATTCAGTTTGCTGTAGAAAATGCGGCAAAAGAAGAGGCAGCACAAGTTGGTGTTATTCCTGTTGTTAATGTAGTGCGTTTGAAGCGAAATATAATAAATCAAATAGGAAAGGAGAGGCTAGATCACAGTATCATCGTAAATGGTGCGGAGGGAATTCACTGTGCACAGTCGTATTTATCAGCTTTTAACGATGAAATCCATGTGAAAACGCGATATACAATTCGTCTTCCTTTTCCGGAATTTACAAAAATCAAGCTACCTTTGCACCAAGAGATGGTTGTAAAGGCATGGACAGGAAAGAAACGAAACACACAAGAGGAAGGAAAGGATGAAATTGTTTTTATTACAAAATACGGAAGCGTATATCACGAAGATTCCACATGTACGTATCTTGCACCTAATATAAATTATGTGTCATATAAACAAGTAGGAAAATTAAGGAATCGTTATGGAGAAAAATATAAACGTTGCACGAAATGTAGTCATGGAAAACCAATTTCCGGTGTGTACATTTCAGAACAAGGAAATAAGTATCACAATTCTTTAAATTGCAGTGGATTAAAACGAAGTATATATGCCGTGAAAAAATCGGAAGTAGGAGGCAGAAAGGGGTGTAGTAAATGTACCCACTAGAATTATGGGGAGGCGGTTTATATTTAAGTATATTATCTATTTATGATATTCGGACACATAGAATTCCAAGATGGCTTTTGTGGATTGGGATTATAGCTACTATTTTTTTGAAAGGTTTTTATAAGAATATTTCTATCGCATTGATAGGTATGGGGATTGGAATTGGAATTCTATTTTGTGCCATAAGTAAATTAACTGAAGAAACATTAGGAATGGGAGATAGTTACCTTATAACCATTTTAGGTGGTTTCGTAGGTGCATGGAACTTGTTATATATTTTAGCATATGCATTTTTATTTTCTGCTGGTTATTCAGCAATTCTTCTGATTAGGAAGAAATTCAATAAAAATATACAGATTCCCTTTGTACCATTTTTAATGGCTGCTTATGGTTTGTGGATTTTGTAAGGAGAGAAAACAATGTGGAAAGAGAAATCTTATAAAGCAAGTGTTACAGTGGAAATGTCCTATATTATGCCTCTTATTCTGTTTGTTCTTGTACTTTTGATTCGCTTATCCTTTTATTTTCATGACAAAATTATTTTAAGCGGTTTCATAGGAGAAACGCTTGTAGTAGGAAACCAATATGCAAGAGAATCAGGGAGAGAAAAGGTTGATCTACAAGCATTTTTAGAAGAACGGATTCAAAATAAACTCGTGTTTCTTCATACAGATGAAATTCAAGTATCAGAAGATAAGAAACAAATTCAAGTGCAAGTGAGAGGAAAAAATCGAAAGATGCAATTGTACTTGAAGCAAAAGGCAAATAGGATTCAGCCGGAAAAATTATTACGAAAAAAGAGAAAGTTGGAAATAATAACAAAGAAAGGAACATAAATGAAGATAAAAACAGGGTATGAAAAAGGAATTGATGGAACATGCCTTAGTATAGAGTTACCAGAAGCATACCAAGAAAATTATAAACTGCGGATGATACAGGAAAATCAAATCAATGGTCTTTTGGAATTATCAAGTTGTGGTGGTGATAAAAAAAGTAAGTATACGTATACGGTTACTGGAATGAGAACTATGCGGGATCAATATGAACAGCAAATGTTGCAATCAGAAGATATTTTGCTAATATTAACAGATCTTCTTGATGCAATACGATCCATGAAAAAGTATCTGTTGGATCCAGAGAGCTTATTATTATACCCGGAATATATTTTCTGTGATGAAGGACAGTGGAAATTTTGTTGCTTACCGCAGTGGAAAAAAAACATGACGGATTCCATACATATATTGTCTGAATATTTTATAAAAAAGACAGACCTAAGGGATACAGTAGGGGTTATGCTTTCTTTTGAACTTCACAAAGCGACTTTTTACAAGCATTTTGAATTAGAAACAATATTGAAAAAGTATATAACGCAAGAAGAACAAGAGGATCTAGAAGAGACAGAAGATCAGACAGAAACAGAACCTTCTTATTACGTAGAGGAACAAATTTATACGTTAGATGAAGATACACCCACTCTTGGAAAAGATATAACAGAGGTAAAAGAAGAAAGAAAATATATCACATCTTTGCAAAGAACTTTTGACAAAATTAAAAAAAATTGTAGAGACTTTCTTCTGGAAACGAATGGACAGGATGAGGAAGACCTCTTATAATGATAGAAATAAGATCATAGAAAGAGGAGAGTTTCATGAGAAGACAATATAAGACAATCTGCACAAAAGGATTGATTGTTGTTAACATAATAGTATTTTTGGGATTGACTTTAATTGGTAACACACAAGATGCTATTTTTATGGTAGAACATGGAGCAATGTATGAGCCATATGTGGTACAAGGAGGGGAATATTATAGACTCTTTACAAGTCAGTTTCTCCATTTTGGAATTGAACATTTATTAAATAACATGGTGCTTTTAGGAGCACTTGGATGGCACGTTGAAGAAGAGATCGGACATATAAAATTCCTTTTCATTTACTTGTTCGCAGGTGTAGGCGGAAATCTTTGTTCACTATTGTGGAACATGTTTTCCCAAAATACGGTGATTTCAGCAGGAGCTTCTGGAGCAGTTTTTGGGCTTATGGGAGCACTGGCTTGTATTCTTATTAAAAATAAAGGAAAATTTGGAAATTTGACAGGAAAAGGGATCATTGTGTTAATTGTATTTAGTCTTTATGTGGGATTTTCAAGTTCAGGTGTGGATAATCTGGCTCATATAGGAGGATTGCTCTTTGGTTTATTGCTTACATTCCTTTTGTACAGGTCGCCAAAGAGCAAAGAAATCCAACATATGATTTAGACTGGAAGTGTGATGGTAAATTTACTGCCACAACCTACTTTTGAAACAACGTCGATTGTTCCACCATGACCTTCGATAAAAGCTTTTGAAAGTGATAGGCCAAGACCAGTTCCTTTTTTCTTGGTAGTAACAAAAGAGTCAAAAACTTCAGAGAGACGTTCAGGTGGAATGCCACATCCAGAATCAGCACAGGAGATCACAATATTATGTTCATCTCTTTTGGCATCTAGACGGATGATTCCTTCTTTCCCCATAGATTGGCGTGCATTAATGAGCAGATTTAATATTACTTCTTTTAGTCGTGTTTTGTCCCCGGTAAAATCTCCGATTGTTTCAGGAATACAAGAAGTAAATTCAATATCAGTATCTTCAGTCTCTTCGTTGTCGAGAGCAACTGCAAAAGACAGAGCAGTTGTCTTTAACATTTTTTCTAAAGAAAATGTTTCTATATTTATTTTTCCACTATTGTTAATGGCGGAAATTTCATTTAATATGCAACACATAAAATCAATATCGCCACAAATTTGTGTCCAACGAGAATATTCTTTTAGTTTAGGGTGTTGCATTTCCAACATTTGTAAGGATGAAGAAACAACAGTTAATGGATTCCTAATTTCATGTGTAATGGAAGAAATAATGTGATGGTGATTTTCAAGGAGTTTAGAGATTACTTCTTCTGCAACAGGATTTTCCTCAATTAATTTATTAAGAGTATCAGAATCAATATTATGTAACATGGTTAAAACCTCCTTTGTAAAATTCAATTGTAGTCTAACACTGGATTCAACGGCATTCAACATAATTCGCATGACAAGATTCGACATTATAAAAGGCACAGTCAACAAGCTAGATAGAATGCCTCTTCTCTTTTTATAAAAAATGCGATATACTAGAAATAATATTGTGCAAAATTAGAAAAGAGGAGTGTATATGAGAGAAGAAAATTGTATATTTTGTAAACTGGCCAATGGGCAGATCCCATCCGCAACGATATATGAAGATGAGGATTTTCGCGTGATTCTAGATCTAAGCCCTGCTTCGAAAGGACATGCCCTTATTATTCCGAAAGAACATTTTAGAAATCTTTATGATCTTTCAGAAGAAATTGCGGCAAAAGCACTTGTTTTGGCAAAGAAAATGATATTAAAGCTCACAGATGTGTTAAAGTGTGATGGGTATAATATTGTACAAAACAATGAAGAAGTTGCCGGCCAAAGTGTGTTTCATTTCCACATCCATTTAATCCCACGTTACAAAGGGGATCATGTTGGATTGAACTGGAAGATGGGAACTCTTTCAGAGGAGGACAAAAACGAAATTTTAAATAAGATAAAATAAATAGAAAGAAAAACCGGGGATAAGAGATTGACTGTAAATAACGACTATAATGAGATTTATCTCACATATAAAAATCTTGTTTTAAAAGCAGCGAATTTGTATTCCGGCAATTACCATGTAGCAGAAGATATTACACAAAATACATTTATGAAATTGTACATATATTTTGATGATATGGAGAAAGAACATATAAAAACATGGCTATATAATACCGCAAAACATGAAGCGTTAAACTATGTAAAGAAAACAGCAAAAGAAATATGTACAAAGAATTCAGATTTAGAACTTTATATGACAGAGATTGTAAGTAGTTCAGAAGAAGAATTACTGATGCGATACAAAAATATAGAAAATATGGAACTTCATGATCGGATTATGGTAGCGCTTATGGAGAAAAATCGCCGTTGGTATGATGCGATGGTGCTATCTTATTATATGAAAGTGCCACAAAAAGTTGTAGCTGAGAAAATGAATATAAAAATTGAAGTACTACATAGTATATTGCATAGGGCAAAGGATTGGATTAAGAAAGAATTCGCAGTGGAATATGAAGATTTGTACCTGGTATAACAAAACAGGTGTCGATTTGACACCTGTTTGCTTTATGTTAGGGCGAAATGACACCTACTTTTTTTGAACTTCTTCGATGAGATGGAAGATTGTATTGATAGAATCTTGTTGTTTTGAATCACGCATTGCATTCATAAAAGTGCTACGATTTTCGTAAAGTGAGTGGATGGAATTAAGAAGACGTTCTTTTGTAAGCTCTTCTTCTTCCATAACCATACTAAAGCCTTGACGCTCGAAAGAACGGGCATTTAAAATTTGGTCTCCACGACTGGCATTTGCAGAAAGTGGAATTAAGAGATTTGGTTTTCTAAGCGCAACCAATTCGCAGATAGCGTTTGCACCAGCTCTAGAGATTACAAGATCAGATAGAGCAAAAATATCTTTTAGTTCATTTTTAATATATTCAAACTGTGCATATCCTTTGAGGTGATCAAGAGAGGAGTCTAATTTCCCTTTTCCGCAAAGGTGAATTACTTGGAATTCTTTTAAAAGTTCTGGGAGAGCCTCTCGCACAGCGTCATTTAAAACGACTGAACCAAGACTACCTCCGATAACAAGAATTACTGGTTTATCTGCTGAAAATCCACACAAATCCATGGCAGCTATTTTATTGCCAGATAATAATTCTTGTCGAATAGGAGAGCCTGTTAGCACAGCCTTTTCAGCGGGGAGATAGTTAAGGGTTTCTGGAAAATTGCAACATATCTTTTGGGCAGATGGAATTACAATTTTATTCGCTAGTCCTGGCGTCATATCGGATTCGTGTATGATCGTAGGTACTTTACAACGTTTCGCAGCAAGGACAACTGGTACCGATACAAACCCACCTTTTGAAAATACAACATCAGGTTTTATTTGTTTCATAAGGGAATGTGCTTCACGGAAACCTTTTATAACACGAAATGGATCGGAAAAATTTTGCCAACTAAAGTAACGGCGAAGTTTCCCAGAAGAGATTCCGTAGTAGGGAATATTGAAAGATTCAATTAACTCTCGTTCAATTCCGTGATAAGAACCAATGTACTGGATGTCATATCCAGCTTCTTTTAAACGTGGAATCAAGGCGATGTTTGGTGTTACATGACCAGCAGTACCGCCTCCTGTAAGTATGATTTTTTTCATATTTTAAAAACCTCCATGTTTGATATTACAAAAAATATGATTTACAATAAGTGTAATTTATAGTATGTATATACTATAACATATATAGTTTCATATTAAACTTATTTAATGAAAAGTCAAGATACAACAAAGACTTCATAAGGGGAGAGAATGGATAGAAAGAAAAAATTATCTTTCCACGAAGAAATGGAAAGAGAGGCAAGGAAAATAGAGGAAGAATTAAAGGCACATCCAGAAGTTGATGATGTTACAGTTTCATCGGAATTGGATGATGCATTGTTTAAGCAAATTCAAGCTTATGAGAATGAACAAAAACATAGTACTGGTGAAACTAAGAAGAAGACGATTAAGTTTCCTCGTAATAAAAAGTTCCTCTTCACATTTGTAGCGGTGGTGACGCTCATGTGCGCTATGGGCGTAACGAGTATAGGGAGTAAGTCCTACAGAAA
>JARIEI010000157.1 GCA_029256845.1 Ruminococcus sp.
TTGGATTAGGATTGATGTCAAATGTCAGTGATGTTTCTATGAAAGTGGTAAATGAAAAAGGAGAATTCCGTGATGTGGATCTTACGTTAACTGGAAGTTGTGAACGTGATGGGGATACCTGCAATCATTATCGGTTTGAAATGAAACCAGAGGATAAATATTTTAGCCCAGTTCTGTTTGTAACTCCAATGGGCAGAGAAGTTCAGTTTTTTGTCAGTATTGATTATGATTCGATGCAAGAAGGTACGGGCAATTTCTTAAGCGAAATGCTTGAGAAAAAGCCAGAACCAAAGGTGACGAAGGAAGAAGTATCACAAGAAAAAGAAACAAGTAAGAAGTCAGAGCCAAAAGAAGAAGCGAAGAAGCAAGATTACAGCACATGGATTTTTGTCGGGGTAGCAGCTGTTGTACTTGTAGGTGCAGGGGCGATTATCCTGAAAAAGAAAAGAGGATAGTGGATGAAAGGACTGAAACGTATTTGTATACTTGCATCTTGTTTCCTTTTAACAGGATGTGCAGTAAAACCTTCTGAAAATGGACAAGGGGATTCCAAAAGGATTGTTGCAACATCTGTGGCAACATGTGAAATTCTAGACCGTTTATCAGTAGATCACGTCGTTGGAATTCCAGAAACTCAAAGTTATCAGGTACCGAAGCGATATGAGAAAGCAGAAAAGATTGGATCTCCCATGGCTCCCAACATGGAAATTGTAAAATCTTTGGCTCCAACAATTATTTTATCGCCAAATTCTTTGGAAGGAGAATTAAAGCCCAAATATGATGCAATTAAGACAGAGTCGTATTTCCTTGATTTAAAAAGCGTGGATGGAATGTATCGATCCATAGAAGAATTAGGAAAGCGGTTTGGAAAAGAAGAGGAAGCGAAAAAGTTGGTTGATGAATTTGAATCATATAAGGCGAATTACTTCCAAGATACCAAGGATAAAGAACCCCCCAATGTTTTGATTTTAATGGGGTTGCCGGGTTCTTATGTTGTAGCAACGGAAAATAGCTACGTGGGAAGTTTGGTAAAAATGGCTGGTGCCAATAATGTATATGGAGATGGAGAGGGACAGGATTTTGTGAATGTAAATACAGAGGATATGCTAAAAAAAGATCCAGATCTTATATTAAGAACCTCTCATGCCATGCCAGAACAGGTAAAGGCCATGTTTAGCGAAGAGTTTAAAACAAATGATATTTGGAAACATTTTCGAGCAGTGCAAGAAGAGAAGGTTTATGATCTGGATCATGAAAAGTTTGGAATGAGTGCCACCTTTCGATATCCAGAAGCATTGGAAGAATTAAAACCTATTTTATTTCCATAAGAATTAAAAAACCGGAAGGAGTGAAAAACCTTCCGGTTTTTCTAAGAGGAGGAAACCATGAAAAGTAAAAAAAGAAAAAGTGCCTGTTTTGTCGGAACAATTCTATTGCTTATAGGATTGTTTCTAGTATCTGTAAACATAGGTAGTATCAAAGCGTCACCTGTGGAATTATTTCGAGGAATTTTTATTGCGTATGATCAAAATGTAAGTGCAATCTTTGATTTGCGATTTCCAAGAATTTTAATTGCTATGTTCGGTGGAGCTGCTATTGCGGTGTCAGGAGTGTTGCTTCAGGCGGTAATGAAAAATCCGTTGGCAGATCCTGGAATTATTGGAATTAGTTCAGGAGCAAGTCTTACAGCAGTACTTCTGACTGCTTTTTTTCCATCTTTATTTTTTTATACACCTCTGTTTGCTTTTATAGGAGGTATGGTAGCCTTTCTTCTTGTATATGGACTTTCTTGGAAGGAAGGGTTATCTCCAGTTCGGATTATCTTAGTTGGGGTTGCCGTGAATACGATGTTTACTGGGATTATGAATGCAATTAATAGCGGAACAGGAAGCACGAATTCAGGTGTGGCAAGTATTGTGAATGGAAATATTACGATGAAAACGTGGAATGACTTTTATTTGCTTGCAGTTTATACAATTCTTGGACTTTGTGTTACCATTTTTCTTTCTGAAAAATGTAATTTAATGGCATTGGAAGATAAGACAGCAGCTTCTCTTGGGATTCATGTGAATAGAAATCGTATCCTTGTATCAGTTGTGGCAGTCCTTCTAGCGGCTATATCAACAGCAGTCATTGGTCCGATTAGTTTTTTAGGATTAATTGTTCCGCATATATCAAGAATATTGGTGGGAAGCAATCACAAAGTTCTAATTCCATATACTATGCTTTTAGGAGCGGTGGTATTTTTATTTGCAGACACCATAGGAAGAGTCATTGCGCAGCCATATGAAATTAGTGCATCTATTATTATGGCAGTCGTAGGTGGTCCATTCTTTATTATCTTATTAAAAAGGTCAGGTAAAAATTATGGGAAATAATATTTTTAGGGTAAAAAATCTTTCGTTTTCCTATGGAAAACACTTGGTATTAAATCATGTTGATCTAGAAATCAAAGAAGGAAACATTACGACCTTGATTGGAGCAAATGGATGTGGAAAGTCCACATTATTTCATTTGATGACAAGAAGTTTAAACCCACAGCAAGGGAGTATTATGTTAGGAAATGAAAAGATTTTTGACATGAAATTAAAAACGTTTGCAAAGAAAGTGGCAATTGTCCACCAATACAACACAGCACCGGATGATTTAAGTGTAGAAAAATTAGTTTCCTATGGAAGGATTCCTCACCAAAAACTTGGAAAAAGACTAGATCCAAAAGCTGAAGAAGAGAAGATAAGATGGGCGATGGAAATTACAGATACCTGGAAGTATAAAGAGAAACTTGTTTCAGAGTTATCAGGCGGACAAAAGCAGAGGGTTTGGATTGCGTTGGCTCTTGCGCAAGATACGAAGATTTTGTTTTTGGACGAGCCTACTACCTACTTAGATATACGGTATCAGATTCAAATTTTAAAATTGATAAAAAAACTCAATCGAGAATATAACATTACGATTATTATGGTTTTACATGATATTAATCAAAGTATTTATTATAGTGACGAAATTATTGCTATGAAAGAGGGAAGAATTGTTGCAAAAGGATGTCCACAAACCATTATAGATACGAAATTAATTAAGGAAATCTATGGAGTTGAACTGGAACAAATTCGTTTGGAACAACGTTCCTTTGTAATCCCAGTTTAATAAACGCAAGATAGGCTGTCTGAAAAAGACAGCTTTTTTTATGAAAAAAAGATTGACTATGGACTTGGTCTAGAGTTTATACTATTCGGTGTATGGAAATTGATAGAATGAGGTGGAAGAAGATGAAACAGACGTATACAATTGGTGAAGTTGCATCGATGTTAAGAATTAATGTGGATGCAATTCGTTTTTATGAACGGAAAGGATTGGTACATCCACAAAAAAATAAAGAAAATAAATATCGCATTTTTACAATGAATAATATTTTGGAATTATTGGATGTAATCTATTATCGAGAATTAGATATGTCTATTTCGGAAATTTCCTCTATTTTGCATTCGGGAACCAAAAGTTCTATGCAAACTTTATTGAGAGAAAAAAGAGAGAATGCCCAAAAACGTCTTTTGTTTGAACGTCAACTTATAAGAAAGATTGAGCATATTGAGCAGATTTATGACATGATTGATACCAATCGAGAGGTAAGCCTGCGTCAGTTTCCAAAAACATGGATTTTAAGGCAAGGGTATAAAAAGGATGAGATCATGAAATCTCAGATTGAAAGCTTTACCAAAGATCAGTTTGTCATGAGTTCCGTGTTTTATAGCTACCATGTGGAAAGTCAAGAAATGCAGAATCTCTACATTACGATGGAACAAAGCATTATGGAAGAATTTGGAATCCCGTGGGATTCTTGCGAAGAATTAGAACTTGGCACTTGCATTTGCAAAGTGGTGAAGATGGAAAAAAATATTTTACAAAAAGAATCCTTAGCGGATCTGTTTCAGTATGCAAAAAGGAATGGATATCAATATGATGAGGAACTATATGTACATGAGATTCCACTTACCTCCTACATGGATGCATGTAATTATTTTGCGGAAATTTATCTTCCAATAAAGGAAAAGACGGATAGAAAATAGAGGAAAAGAACAATGAATACAAAACAGTTAAAAAAAGAAATGTTAAAATATATTCTTCCATCTATGTTCGCTATGATGCTTAGTGGATTTTATTCGATTGTGGATGGGTTGTTTGTAGGGAATGCGGCAGGAAATGATGCGCTTGGGGCCATTAATATGGTTTGGCCTCTTCAGTGTATATTGAATGCGGTTGCTATAGGAACGGGAGTAGGAAGCGCTGTGCTTATGTCCACTTACAAAGGAGAAGAACGTGAGCATGAAGCAAAGAATATATGGGGAATGGGGATGGTCCTATTATTAATAGCAGGGATTGTTCTTCCTATGTTGATGCTAGTATTTTTATCACCATTATTGTCTTTTTTAGGGGCAGAAGGATCTATGGATCGACTTTGTAGACAATATATTATTGTGATTTTAGTTGGAGGAATTTTTCCCGTTCTTGGCAATGGACTCAATCCATTAATTAGAAATATGGGGAATACTGTTAGCGCAACCATTCTTATGAGTTCGGGCTTGGTGACAAATATTGTACTAGATTATTTCCTGGTTTATAAATATGATATGGGGCTTTATGGTGCAGGTTTAGCTACGATTATTGCGCAGGCAGTTGTTGCTTGCTGCAGCGTGGGATATCTTTTTATGACGAGTCGAGCATTATTTCATGCACATTACTTTAAAATGAAATCTATAGAAGTAAAGAAAATTATGAAAATTGGAATCTCTCCATTTGGGCAAAGTTTAGTACCGTCATTGACGATTTTATTTACAAATTGGAAATGTATTCAATATGGGGGAAGTCATGCAGTGACTATTTTCTCAGTAGTTACCTATATTTTATCTACGATTCAGTTGTTGTTACAGGGAATTGGAGATGGAGTGCAGCCATTGTTTTCATTCTATTATGGTGCAAGGAAAAAGCAGGAGTTAAGTTGGTTGTATAAGCATGCATTTGTGCTATCTTTTCTGTTTTCTTCCATTTGTACTATTTTAGTTATTCGATATGCTGGAAATTTATCCGATTTATTTGGAATTACAATGGAACTTAGAGAAGGTTGCATGACGGCCATTATCTTATCTTCATTTGCATTCATTACGTTAGGACTTGCACGATTAACATGTTCGTATTTTTATGCGACAGGTAAACCTCTAATTTCTACAATTCTTGTATATATTGAGCCTTGTTTGTTGTTGCCATTCTTTTTAAATGTGATGGCAAGATTTTACAAATTAAATGGTGTTTGGATGGCAGGCCCATTGGTGCAACTGACTTTATGTGCTGCCGCGCTATTTATGAAACAATTCCTTTCAAAGAAAGAAAAAGTGTAGGATAAAAGAATTGACTGAACTAAGGAGCAAGGGTATAATAGGCATAGAAAAAATAAAAAATACAGGAAGAGAAAATGAAAAATATAATTATAGGAATTGCCGGCGGGACCGGTTCAGGAAAATCCACATTTACAAATAAACTAAAAGAGGAATTTCAAGACGATGTGACGGTATTGTATCACGATAATTACTATCGAGATCAAAGTGATTTGCCATTAGAAGTTAGAAAGAAAACAAATTACGATCATCCAGATGCTCTAGAAACAGAATTATTGATCGAGCATTTAAAAGAGTTAAAAGAAGGCAAAGCAATCCAGTGTCCGATTTATGACTACTCGCTCCATACGCGTTCCGATCAAGTGATGGTTGTTGAGCCAAGAAGAGTGATTTTATTAGAGGGAATTTTGGTATTTGCAGATCAAAGATTACGAGATCTTTTAGACATAAAGATTTATGTCGAAGCGGATGCAGATGAGAGAATCTTAAGACGAATTATTCGAGATGTAAAGGAACGAGGAAGAGATATTGAAGGAGTTGTAGAGCAATACCTTACAACGGTAAAACCAATGCATTATTTGTACGTAGATCCTACGAGAAATATGGCAGATATTGTGATCAATAGCGGTAGAAATCCGATTGCATTTGAACTTATTAAAAATAATATCAAAGAATTTTTAGCAGAAGATTAATAAAACGCAGCAGCGATCCCCTTGGCGAAATGGCGCCGATGGAATCGCTGTTTTTTACATAGTATCTAACCATTTTAGTATCGTATCAAGAGCTAATTTAGTGTTGCCGCATTGACAGTGATTGGATGCAGCTTCTTTTTCTGTAAAGAGACGAAATGTGATTGATTTTGCGTTTTTTAAGCAATCTATTTCTTCTTTATAAAATTCCCAAGGGATAAAATGGTCTTGTCTTCCGTGTAAGATAAGGATATCTTGTGTAATTTGATCGGCAATATCTAATATTTGAAAATCATTCAGTTTCTTTAGATAATCAAAAGGAGACTTAGCCCCATATGCATACATCCCATGTTCAAAAACCCATTGCATAAAAGGATCTTTTTTTATTTCTTTATGCATAAGACTATTGATGATCTTTTTTTGATTTGTACGCAATAATTGTTTAAATAGGTGTTGTAAAAATTTTGGAAGGTCCGATAGTGAAATCTCCAAAAAGTTTGGAAATACAGACCAGGCTACAACTTGTGAAATACGGGGCTCGAATGCAGCTGCTCTTGGAGCTAACATTCCTCCTAGAGATACCCCAATTAGAATGACTTTGGTTAAATGAAAATAGTCAAGAATCGCTTTTACTGGTTTTTCCCATTGATGGGTAAATGTTTTTCCTCGTTCTCGTAAAACGCCTCCTTGCCCAGGACCTTCAAATAAGTAGACATCATACCCATGTTCAGAAAAATAAAGCATAGGAAAAAAGAGCTCTTCAAAATAGCTATCATTTCCGCCATGGAAAAGCATAGTTCCCTTTTTGATTCGCTTACTTTTTGCATAAAGTATTGGTAATTGAATTCCTTCGTAAGGAACATAAAGTCGTTCTACAGTTTGATTAGAAAAATAGTTTTCAAAGTGTGCATAGAACAATTCGACTGCCTTTTTATAATAGATTCTTTTGTCAGGATCCTGATCAGACATAAAAAATTCACTCATGCGATAGTAACCGATGGCATTCTCAGTACGGTTTTCTTTGAATGCTTTGTCACCTAATTGAAGGAGTTCTCTTTTCCAGTCTGAATTTGTTTTGATTTTGTTAGAGATTGCACGTACTTCTTCCAAGTCACCACCATCCCAGTTAATCAGACGATTCAATTGAAAATTGTAATTTGCATCGGAATTCAATTGATAAAGTCCACATTTAAAATTCATAATAAGCACCTCCTAATTCTATTATAATAGATTCTTAAAGAAGGTGCTTTCATTAGGACGCTATGTTAGTTGGGCTTTCAGAAAATCTGTCAGTGAAATTCCGTAATGTTGCTTGCAAGCTTCTGAAAAATGTGAGGGACTAGAAAAGCCAGATAGTATAGCAGCATCCGTGATACTCATTTTTTGTGTTGTTACAAAGTAGTATGTTTTTTCTAATCTTTTTAGGAGCAGATAATTTTTTAAATCGATTCCTAAATTTTGTTTGAACAGATGGAGAAATCTACTTTTACTTAGACAAATATTTTGAGATAAAAGATCATAGATGTTTGAATCTAACGTAGGGGTTTCTTCAATATAATTTAGGACGAATTGTATGCGTGTATCTAAGAGGGAATCGGTCGTCTCTGTTTGATTAAAATGAGACAATAGAAAGTGGTCTATGGTTTCTAAGGAAGCACCCGAATTCAGAAGGTGAATCAATGCTATTTCTAACGTTGAATCTAATGGGTGGGCACATCTGTTAGATAAGTATGTTTGATTGAGTTGTTTTGAGAGAGAAGAGGTTTCATCGATTAAAAAAACAACCATTTTTGCTCCGGAAGTTGTGGAAATCGAATGTCGAGCTTGGGATTGGATGATCATAGAAGAAGTCTGATAGGATTTCTGTTCAACAAAACAGCAGAAAGTCTCTGTGGATATCAAAATGTGTTTAGCAAAGTGCTTATGAAAATCTGGATCTGCATAATTTGCAAACAGAACGATATGATCCTTTTTATATAAAATTTTTTCCATTATATCCCCTCCATATTTTCTGTATAATTTCTTATGAAAAGAATAGTTTTAGTTTAACATAAAAAGCATTGCATTGGAGAAAATATATGATAAAATAATAGCAAATAATACACAAATTGAAAAAACAGGAGGTTGTTTGTATGGCACAAGTAATTATGGCACCCGGAAAGTATGTACAAGGAAGTGGAGAATTAGAACGTCTTGCATCTTATGTGGAACCACTTGGAAAGAAAGCCCTTTGTTTAATTAGTGAAAGTGGATTAAAAAGAAGCAAAGAAGTGTTAGATCAAAGTTTTGAAGGAACAAATCAAGAGATTGTATATGAAATCTTTCAAGGAGAATGTTGTAAAACCGAAATCGATCGATTGGTAGCATGCTGTCAAACAAAAGAAATAGATGTGATTCTAGGAGTGGGCGGAGGAAAAACATTAGATACAGCCAAAGCAGTCGGTTATTACGCAAAAATTCCAGTCGTAATTGTTCCAACGATTGCATCTACAGATGCACCTTGTAGCGCACTTTCCGTAATCTATACAGAAGAAGGGGTGTTTGATCATTACCTATTTCTTCCAGAAAATCCAAATCTTGTTTTGGTAGACACGCAAGTGGTAGTAAAAGCGCCAACAAGACTTCTTGTGGCAGGAATGGGAGATGCGTTGGCAACGTATTTTGAAGCAAGAGCTTGTCAAACATCTGGGGCAACTTCTTGTGCAGGTGGAACAACAACAAAAGCAGCTATGGCACTTGCAAAATTGTGCTACGAAACCTTGATTGAAAAGGGAGAACTTGCAAAAGCAGCAGCAGACAAACACGTTTGTACAAAAGCAGTGGAAAAAGTGATCGAAGCGAACACATTTTTAAGTGGAATTGGGTTTGAATCAGGTGGTCTTGCTGGTGCACATGCCATTCACAATGGGTTTACCGTTCTTCCACAGTGCCACCATATGTATCATGGAGAAAAAGTTGCATTTGGAACCATTGTACAGCTTGTGTTAGAGGATGTACCAGTAGAAGAATTAATGGAAGTGATCGATTTTTGCATTTCTGTAGATCTCCCAGTTACTTTGGAACAACTTGGCATTACCGAGGTGAAAGAAGAAGAAATTATGGAAGTTGCGAAAGCGGCAACGGCGGAAGGGGAAACAATCCACAATATGCCATTTAAAGTAACTGCCCAGGATGTGTATAGTGCGATTATTGCGGCGGATCGTATTGGAACAGAATTGTTGGAAGATTAATGTTAGTGAAAAGGAGTGTACCAATGTACACTTCTTTTTTTGCCTCAAATAGAGATTTTCAATAGAGATATGGTATAATAAAAAACAATAGTTTCAGAAATAAAAATACAGTGGGAGGAATAGGATGGAGCAGTCATTGAAAGGAAAGTGTGCCGTTATTACAGGTGCTGGAAGCGGAATTGGGCGCTGTGTGGCGGTACAATTAGCAAAAGAAGGAATGAAGATTGTTCTTCTTGGTGGAAAAAGATTGGAAGCACTAAAAGAGACAGAAAAACAAGTGAATACATACGGAGAATGTTGTGTGATTCCAGGAGACCTTACGATGTTGGGAAATCTGAAGGAAAAAGTAGAATTGGCAGTCGAAAAAGTAGGTGGAATCGATGTGTTGATCAATAATGCAGGGCTTGCACTAAACAGTTCCTTTGAAGAAACTACGCAAGAGCAGTTTGATGCAATCATGAAGATTAATGTACAAGTTCCCTATTTTCTTACTCAATATGCACTGCCATATTTGAAAAAATCACAGGCAGCAACTGTGATTAATATTGCGTCGGTAGTAGGACATAGTGGTTATCCGATGCAAAGTGCATATGTTGCATCTAAGCATGCATTGCTAGGATTTACAAAAAGTCTTGCAAGAGAATATTATAAAGAAAATATTCGAGTACATGCTATTTGTCCAGGAGGTGTTTACACAGAAATGGTTAAGGTGGCAAGACCAGATCTTTTGGGAGAAGGAATGATCATGCCAGAGGACATAGCAGAAATCATTTTGTTTTTATTAAGATTTAGAAATCATGCGGTCATTGATGAAATTAATGTTCATAGACAAACAAAAGAACCTTTTTTGATTTCATAGAGGAGAGAGTAAGGATGAAAAATTATAATCATATTGTGGAAATGGAAAAAATTTTGACAAGTTATAGGAAACAGTTAAAGGAACTGGAATATTCCATGGAGTCTTTAGAGCAATCTCTTGGAGCTTATAAAAAGCTGATTTCGTATTATTATAGCGAGCAAAGAGATCTGGATTTGGAGGATGATAGAAACCACCTTATTCCAGATGATTTAAACAGAGGGGTATTATCGGAAGATGAAATATACGAT
>JARIEI010000143.1 GCA_029256845.1 Ruminococcus sp.
TTGGTTTTACTGATGATCTAACCTTCATGTCAAATCCTCCTTCCATTCTTTGCTATCATATAAATACGTTACAGACTGTTTTTTGGACACACCTATCCAAAAACAGCCATTTCATATTATAACACTAGTAAGAAAATAAAGTCAATAGTTTTTTATTTATCTCTCCAAACAATTCTACCTTTACTTAAATCATATGGTGACATCTCTAATGTAACTTTGTCTCCTGGTAAAATTTTAATGAAATTCATACGAAGTTTTCCACTGATGTGTGCAAGTACGATGTGTCCATTCTCAAGTTCTACTTTAAACATTGCGTTTGGAAGTTTTTCAACTACAACGCCTTCAATCTCAATAACGTCAGTTTTTGACATACTATTTATTCCTCCTGAAAACTTGGTCCTATACAGCCAAGCAAGTCTTTTTTACTTCTTTATCATCTGCATTTGGTGAACATACTCTTTTTTTTATAACTTGCAGATGTTTTTTATTTTTTCGTTTCATGTTGCAGATAGTTCTGTGATTACCATCTGCAACATATACATATCGTGATTCCACATCCATTACTACATAAATATGATCTTTGTCACGACCTTTTTTTGATTTCACCAACATTCCTGGAACGAACTGCATATTATTCTCCAAGAATTTTTACGATTTCAGTAAATACATCCTCAATATCGATTGTACCATCAACTTCTCTTAAAATTCCTTCGTTTGTGTAGTAATCAATCAAAGGTTGTGTCTGTTCATGATAAACACCAAGGCGTTTTTTTACTGTTTCTGGTTTGTCATCATCTCTTAAAATGAGACTGCCACCACAATGATCACAAATATTTTCCTGTTTTGTAGGTGCATATTCAAGGTGATATGTGGCTCCGCAATCTACACATGCTCTTCTTCCGGACATACGAGTAACAATGTTTTCATCTGGAACTTCCACATTAATTGCATAATCCATCTTTTGTCCAAGATCTGCAAGTGCCTTTGTAAGAGCATTTGCCTGTGGAATGGTTCTAGGGAATCCGTCAAGTACATATCCCTTTGTGCAATCATCTTGATTTACACGATCAACGACTAGGTCAACAACTAATTCATCTGGCACCAATAGACCTTGATCCATATAAGTTTTTGCTTTTTTACCAAGTTCTGTTCCATTTTTTATATTGGCTCTGAAAATATCACCAGTTGAAATATGTGGAATTTCATATTTCGCTGCAATTTTTTTTGCCTGTGTACCTTTTCCTGCTCCAGGCGCTCCTAACATGATTATTTTCATATGTTTATCCTCCACTTATATTGAAAAACATTTATATCCATATAGCATTTTAACCCGCCCGATATCTTCATCTTGAAATACCAGGCGAGCTAAATATTAGATTAATAACCTAGGAAACCGTTCTTCTTGGAACTGCCCTTACTATTCAGAAATCCTGTATAATTTCGTACAAGCATCTGTGACTCAATCTGTTTAATTGTTTCAAGAACAACACCAACGATAATGATTAGCGACGTTCCACCAAAGGAAACATTTGCTTTAAATACACCATTGAAGAAGAATGGAATTACTTGAACAATAACCAAACCACATGCACCAATAAAGATAATATAATTTAGTATTTTCTGTAAGTAATCAACGGTTGGTTTTCCTGGTCTGATACCTGGAATAAATCCTCCACTTTTCTTCATATTATTTGCAATCTCAAGTGGATTGAATGTAATGGATGTATAGAAATATGCAAAAAAGATTGTAAGTGCAATATATACAAGCAGTCCAATCGAATAGACTAAATTATCTGGGTTACACCAGTTATTTGAATTCATAGCCTTTAAAATCTGGCTTCCAATTCCTGTCCCTTCTCCTTTTCCTAAGAAGGAGGCAATCATAATTGGGAATTGCATCAGTGATGACGCAAAGATAACTGGAATAACACCTGCTGTATTTACTTTCAGCGGAATATGTGTTGACTGTCCGCCGTATGTTTTTCTTCCCTGTATTTTTTTTGAATACTGAACGGCAATTCGTCTCTCGCCACCTTGTAGTATAATTACAAAAACTACTACTACAAGAATAACAGCAAGAACAATTAGTGCAGATAGCATTCCTTTTGCCAATGTTTTCCCTTTGACGAACTGATTATACAGTACAACAAAATCGTTTGGCACTCGGGAAATGATATTGATAAGAAGTACAATGGAAATACCATTTCCTACTCCTTTTTCTGTAATACGTTCACCAATCCACATAAGGAAAGCAGAACCTGCTGTAAGTGTACATACTACGATCGCAACATTTACAAACCCGTATTCAACAAGAAGCCCCTGGCGTCCAAAACCTACTGCCATTGCAATAGATTCGATCAGTGCAAGTGCTACTGTCACATAACGTGTAATCGCTGCAATTTTTTTTCTGCCATCTTCTCCATCTTTCTGCATCTCTTCCAATTTTGGAATTGCAATTGTTAAAAGTTGAATAATGATAGAAGAAGTGATGTACGGTGTTATGCTAAGAGCAAACACCGACATCGCTGTAAAGGAACCACCAGTAAAGGCATCAAAAAAGTTAAAGATGTCTCCTGTCTGATTCGCAAAAAAGTTCTTAATGTAGGTTGGATCCACACCTGGGGTAGGCAATTCGGAACCA
>JARIEI010000045.1 GCA_029256845.1 Ruminococcus sp.
TTTCTCCTCTTCTCTTCCTAATTGCCATCTCATGTGGCAACCTGTTTATGACTTGATTATAAGTTGGCTTTTTATAATTTTCTACTGTAGAAATTGTACCTTTTTATTGTTTTTTTATATATTTTAAGTAATTTCTATACTTTTTTGTCCTATTTCTACCTTTTCTAAACCTGATTGTACAATTTGTGCACCTTAATTTATCTTTCGGTTTAAATTTCATTTGGATTTATTTACGACATATTAAAAACCGCTCAGACAAGTGATGATATGCCCAAGCGGTTTCCTATTTAATTCTTCTTTTCTTTATCAAGAATCTCATCAATCAATACTACTGCAAAATCATTGACATTTGTTCCGGTAGGTCCTGTTATCACTAATCCATCCACTTTCTCTAATGCATGGTAGGCATCGTTATTTTCTAGGACCTGATAAATTTCAATGTCTTTTTCTCTAAGTTTTTTGCATGTGGAACCATCTACATATCCACCCGCTGCGTCTGTTGGTCCATCTGTTCCATCACTTCCAACACTAAAAATTGCCACATTCTTACAACCATCAATGATTTCTGCTGCACTTAATGCAAATTCTTGGTTTCTACCACCTTTTCCATTTCCTTTTAGGTGTACAATCGTTTCACCACCAACGATGAAAGCTTTTTTGCCTTTATGCTCATAAGTTTTCCCAATTGATGCAAGAAAACTTCCTGCATCTTTTGCTTCGCAACAAAGAGAATCTGTCAATATCTGTGTTTCATACCCTAATTCTTCACAATATACCTTTGCCGAATTACAAAGAGCTTTTACACTTCCACTTACTACGGTCTCAACATTGGAAAGATTCTTTGGCGTTTCTTTTTTAATAGCCTCTTTTGCTGTTTCACTTAGTTTCAAGTTGTATTTATTCACTATAGCAGCTGCCTCTTCTGATGTTGAACTATCTGTATAGGCAGGACCTGAAGCTATCATGTCAAGGGGATCTCCAAGTATATCACTCAATACTATGCTGTATACCTTTGCAGGTTCGCACATTTTAGCAAATTTACCACCTTTTACTTTTGACAGTCGTTTCCGGATACTATTCATTTCAACAATAGACGCTCCACAGGCAAGCATCTGCTTCGTGATGTGTTCAAGCTCTTCTAATTCCACTTCTGGATCTTCAAAAAGTGCTGATCCACCACCCGATACCAAAAAAAGTACCCTATCCTCTTCTGTCAAATTTGAAATCAGTTCTTCTGCTTTTTTTGTAGCTTTAACACTATTTTCATCTGGAATTGGATGCCCACCTTCAAAACATCTTATTTGGCCTAATGCACCTTCTACATGGTTGTACTTTGTTATTACAACTCCATCTTTGATTTTGCCCGAAAGACTTTCTCTTGCTGCTCTTGCCATATGCCATGCTGCCTTTCCGATTGCAACCAAATAAATGTTTCCGCACCCCTTCATTTGTTCAATTGCTCTTTTTACAGCAATATCTGGAAGGTTATCTTGAATTGTATTTGAAATTATATAATCTGCATCTTTTCTTAACTTCATATTTTCTCTCTATTCTTTTCCATACTACTCAACAATATTCTTCTTATAAGAATATTACCGAAATTATAAATACAACTAATATAGTAGTAATTCCCATTACGCCTGTCATTCCTGTTTGACATTTATAGGCTTGCTTTGTATTCATATCAGAAAATTGTGATACCACCCAAAAATAAGAATCGTTAACATGAGATACTGTCATTGATCCAGCGCCAATTGCCATGATTACTAAAACTCTTCCTAAAGAGGAGCCTAATCCCATAGTAGTAATCATTGGAGCGATCATTGCTGAGGTAGTTATCATTGCAACGGTAGAAGCTCCCATTGCCATCTTCAATAATGCAGCTATTATAAATGGAAGGAAAACTCCAATTCCAATTCCTAATAGAGAACCACTGATTGCATCTGCAAGTGGAAGTTGTTGAATGATTGCGCCAAAAGAACCACCGGCTCCTGTAATTGCAAGAATTCCAGCCGAATCTGTAATCCCTTCTGTAACCCATTTCAGTGCATTTGACTTTTCACTTTTTGGAATCAATGTCATGGCAATAAACACTCCTACAATCAGTGCAACCACTGGATTTCCTATAAACGTACAAATTTGACTGAAAATTCCTTTTCCAAAAGGTGCAGATGGAAAATCTGCGATTGATTTTAATGCAATCAATATAATTGGAACAAGAATTGGGGCAAAGCTATGTAATGCAGATGGAAGTTGTCCGTATTTTTTCACAAGTTCATCTACTGTATATTCTGGATTCGCTGGAATCTCAACTTTCTTTGATACTTTTTTCGCATAAATGCAAGCAGCCATGGTTGCTGGCAATGATACAATCAGACCTATGAGGATTGTAAGTCCTAAATCTGCTCCAAGCGTGCCTGCCATAGCAATTGGTCCTGGTGTTGGTGGAACAAGACAGTGGGTTGCGTAAAGTCCACCAGAAAGCGCTGTGGCCATAACCGCAAGTGATACATTGGATTCACTTGCAAGTGCTCTTGCAATGGGACTTAAAATTACAAATCCAGAATCACAAAATACCGGAATTCCTGTTACATATCCAGTCAGTGACATAGTTAAAACACTGCGTTTTTTTCCAACAATTGAAAGAATAGAATTCGCCATCGTGAGGGCTGCTCCTGTTTTCTCAAGAATGGTACCTATGATTGTTCCACAAATAATAACAATCCCTATATTGGCCATAATGTTGCCAAATCCTGTTTTTACTGTATTAATGACTTCTTCTGCAGGAATTCCGCACACAAGTCCAACAAGAATTGATATTATTGTCATTACAATAAATGGATGCATCTTCAATTTCGAAATTGCAAATATCATAAGTAATACTGCTAATAATATAACTATGAAATAAAACATATATCTTCTCCTCCTTCTCTATTCTTTGATACGATCATCATCCGAATCAAGAATTCTTTACTGAAACTACAATTCTCTTCGATTTCGAGGCATTCATAAAGACGATTCAACCTATAAGTTAATGTATTTTTATGAATGAAAAGTCTTTCGGAAGCTCGCTTTATACTTCGATCTTCCTCAAAATAAACTTCCGCACTTTTTAGAAAAATGTCGATATTTTTTGGATCTTCCTTTAGATAAAGCTTTTTAAAGCAACGATCTACATATTTATATCCTCCATTTATATACGCCTTATAAAAACAATATAGGACAAGACTTTCTGCATGTGACATATCTAAAATTTGTGAATCGGATAAGTCTGTAAGTAACTTTGCTTCTTCATAACTTTCTTGAACTTCATCCATTTTATAGCATTTACTACCAATGGAAACCTTATATTCTTTGTGTTCCCTTACAAATTGCTTTAATTCCTCAAACAATCTTTGTTCCAAATGATTGGTCATAAAATGAATTAAAATAAAACTATCATCTGTATATCCGTACACATCTTTATACTTTAAATAATCTCTTTGTTCTACAAAATCCGAAGCATGCTTCATCAACGTTAGATTGCTTTCCTTTTCGTATGGTTTCTGAATTCGAAAAATATATAATTTCAACGGAAATCTAATTTGTATGGATGCAGCGTCAGAAAGACGATATATCTGATCAAAATCGTTTTTCTCTCCCCAGACCATAAGTTCGAGCATTCTTGCCCTTATTTCTTTTATCGTTTTTTCCTTCTGCTCCAGTTTTTTTAACTTGAAAAATTGACTTACATAAATACACAAAAGATTTGCCAAATCTTTTTT
>JARIEI010000194.1 GCA_029256845.1 Ruminococcus sp.
GAGCAATCCTTCACGACAGTCCATTTTATATCTTTGATGAAGCCACTTCCAATATTGATGTGGAAAGTGAAAATACCATTATTCAAGAAATCAAAGAACTTTCAAAAACAAAATCTGTTATTTTTATTACACACCGTCTTGCAAATGCTGAAACCGCTGACATGATTTATGCAATGGAAAATGGACAGATTTTAGAACAAGGTTCCCATAGTGAACTATTGAAAAAACAATCTTTATATTTCCAAATGTGGAACACACAAAACAAACTTGAACATTTTACAAAGGAGGACAACTAAATGAAACAACGAAGTAATCTAAACATCTGTGTCCGCCTCTTATCTTTAGTAAAACCACTGACAGGACATATGCTTCTTGCCATTACTCTCGGTGTCATCGGACATCTTGCAGCTACATTTATCACCATCTTAGGTGGAGCTTCCATCTTAAATCTTTTGGGATTTGAAATGGCATTCTCTCTGAAAACAATGCTGATACTTCTTGTTATTTTTGCAATTTTTCGTGGAGTACTTCATTATGGTGAACAAGCTTTTAATCATTACATTGCATTTTCCTTACTTGCACTGATTCGTGATAAAGTGTTCCGTTCCCTTAGAAAGCTTTGCCCTGCAAAACTAGAAGGAAAAGAAAAAGGAAACTTGATTTCCATTATTACCTCAGACATTGAGCTATTAGAAGTATTTTATGCGCATACCATTTCTCCAATTGTAATTGCCTTCTTTACTTCTTTGATTATGACTATTTTTATTGGACATTTTCATCCTTCCCTTGGCTTTTTAGCTGCACTTGCTTATATTACAATCGGAATGATCATTCCTTCTATTGCTTCTAAATTAACTGCAAAAGCTGGTATGTTATTCCGTGCAAAGTCTGGTCAATTAAGTAGTTTTGTTTTAGATAGTCTCCGAGGACTTCCAGAAATTCTTCAATACAATGTAGGTAAGAAACGTCTTCAGGAAATGAATACAAGAACCGATGAACTTTCAAAAGAAGAGGAACGAATCAAAAAAAGTGTTGGAATCAATTCCGCTCTTACACAATCCGTTATTTTACTGTTTGACATTGCAATCCTAATTCTTGGATTTCATCTCTATATTTTGAATCAAGTAACTTTTGTAGGATTTTTAATTCCAATGATTGCTCTAATGAGTTCCTTTGGGCCTGTGGTTGCCCTTGCAAACCTTGGAAGTACCCTTACCAATACCTTTGCTGCTGGAAATCGTGTGTTAAATATTTTGGATGATACCCCAGTTGTAGAAGAACTTTCTAGAAATGCTGAGATTCATTTCCATGGAGCCAAAGCAGACCATGTAAGTTTCGCCTACGATGGAGAAACTATTTTATCAGACGTCTCTTTGGAAATTCCAGAAAATAAAGTACTTGGAATTGTAGGCAAAAGCGGAAGCGGAAAATCTACCTTCTTAAAACTCCTTATGAGATTTTGGGATACAAATGAAGGAAAGATTCTCTTATCTGACACAGACATTAAAAAGGTTAATACTTCCAATCTAAGAGATTTAGAAAGTTTTGTAACACAAGAAACACATCTATTCCACGACAGCATTAAAAACAATCTTTTAATTGCCAAACCAGATGCTACTGATGAAGAAATAGAACTTGCTTGTAAAAAAGCATCCGTACACGATTTCATCTTAAAGCTTCCAAAAGGATATGATACTCCAGTAGGAGAATTAGGAGACACTCTTTCTGGTGGGGAACGTCAACGACTAGGACTTGCTCGTGCATTCTTGCATGATGCACCATTTCTTCTTCTTGATGAACCAACCAGCAACTTAGACAGCTTAAATGAAGCCGTTATTTTAAAATCCATCTATGAGGAACGTAAAGACAAAACAGTCGTTCTTGTTTCCCATAGAGAATCTACCATGAAAATTGCAGATCAAATTTATCGAATAGAATCAGAAAGGAAAAGTTGATGAATCTGAAAAAAACAATTTATATTATCATTGGATGTATTGGACTAGTTCTTGGCGCCATTGGAGCTGTTGTTCCCTTGTTGCCAGCCTTCCCATTCCTATTACTTGCAGCCTATTGCTTTGCAAGAAGTTCCAAACGCTTACATGATTGGTTTGTCTCTACAAACCTTTATAAAAAAAATCTAGAGTCTTACGTACAAGGAAAAGGGATGACTATAAAGGTAAAAGTTCGGATCATGACAGTTGTTTCCTTAACAATGCTTGTAGGATTTCTCATGATGGGAAACGTTCCTGTAGGACGCATCATACTTGGAATTGTTTGGCTCTGCCATGTTCTATACTTTGCATTTGGAATTCGAACAATCAAAGAAGAAAAATCCAATCTACCTTGTGATTTGGAATTCGAAGAATAAAATAAAAAAGAGAGGAGGAAACGAAATCCTTCTCTCTTTTTATTTAGATGGTACAGTATTCTTTTTTTAATACTTCCATCACCACTCTTAATTTTTCGTCTTGTATGGAATAAATAACATGCTGTCCCTGTTTTTCAGCAGAAATAAGTCCTGCCTCTTTTAACCGATGCAAATGTTGGGACAGGGCAGGACCTGTAATGCCTTGTATTTGTTCTAACAACTCTCCCACTGTTCTTGA
>JARIEI010000072.1 GCA_029256845.1 Ruminococcus sp.
CGTTCATGTAAGAGTAAAGTACAATCTTCAGAAGTGTTCTTGGCGATACAGAATTTATTCTTTCATAAGTAGAATACAGGTCAGTCAAATCCATAGCCTCCACAAACTGACTTAGTAATCTCACAGAATCATTATCCAGAATGATTGTTTCAAGATTTAACGGAAGTTTAAGTTGATATCCGTCTGAATTTTTGTAAACGCACCATAGTCGGTACGGTTGATTGATATAAGTTATTTTCTGCATTCTGCTGGCAGCTTATCTGACCAGGGAAACAGATCTTCACAGAAACTCGTATCATGGTCTTCCATATGCTTTGGAATCTCTGTAAGAAGATATTTAAAATAATCGTATGGTTTAAGATTGTTAGCTTTTGCAGTTTCTGCAATGCTGTAAATGATTGCACTGGCTTCAGCTCCTACAATGGTATCAATCATAACCCAGTTTTCTTACCGACACAGAATGGTCGGATTGCTTGTTCTGCAGCATTGTTATCGAGTGGCACTTCTCCGTCTTCTAGGAAAACACATAAGTACTTTTCCTGGTTTAAGGAGTAGGTAATTCCATTTGCAGTTTTACTCTTCGGAGTAACAGATTGTAGAGTTTGTTTTGCCCACGCAAAATAAGCATCCACCAATGGCTTGACTTTGGCAAAGCTTTCACTGCTTCATCAAAGCGGCGTCTCGAATGCGCCCAACAGCCTGCGATTTTCAGATCCTCACGTTCTTTTTCAATCGTGTGGTAGACCTGATAACTATCCGTTAAGCAAACTCCTTGGAATTCTTTCAGGAAGTATCTTGGGTGGCTTGCATTACAAGACGGTTGATATTCGTACAGGACAATCTGTTTATTCAAATACATCTTTCCAGTTCGATAAACCCACATGTAATGCTTGTTTCCGGTTGTCCTATTTTCCTTCGAAACAAGAACGGGAGTTTCGTCCATCAGATTCATGGTTGAAATGCTTCACACCACTGGTAATCAGATAGACCGTTGAAACAGCATTCTATAATAAGTTTCAGTTGTTCTTGACGATTGACACATTTTGCCTTCATAATTGCTAACCTCCAGGTAGCGTAAAACGCTTGCGTTTCCTAGATACAATTATAAAGCAGAAACGAAATAGATAAACTTCTCACCCCAAAAACTAAGCACTTACGTTTTAACTATTTCCAATGGCTATTTTCTTCCCCATTTTTTTCTACGTACTTAAACAAATCAAAATCACTCTCAACTTCCTCTTCTATATTTAATATTTTTCAGATATAAATTTGAAATCAAGGCTGCTGATGCATGTCCTGCACCTATAACTAAATTAATCTTTTGTCTATGTCTCCGTACAAAGGCATTCAGATGTGCATATATATAATTAAAATTCGGTGCTGTTCCCCTATGTCCCAATAGCTTCTTTTTTATGTTTTTTTTAGATAAATTATCTGAAACAAGAAAATTGTCTTCCAAGTATAACTGCGCTACAGTTATATAATTAACTGCATCAAAATATTGTTTTATTTTTGAAATTTCTTTGCTCATTCTCCACTCTTCCTTAAAACCTTCTTTTGCATCAACACTCCCCATGTAGTAGAACGAAATGGAGTATATTTCCAAAATTCTTTTGGTCGTTCAACATTTATGATTACTTGCTCTGTCATAGCCTTTATCTCCCATTTGTTATTGTCAAAAAGTCTTCTCAATTCATCTTCATTAAAATAATGATGTGGCACACCTTTTTCTTTTCCTGAATCCAGAACAAATGTTTTTGGTTCAATTTCTACACCTTTTCCAAATAAATCTGCTTTATCTGATTTTATTGTTGCAAGTAACATGCCACTCGGTAACAAATGTTCCCAGATAAGATCTACAGTTTTTATTATTTTATCAATAGTATTATGCTGCAAAACATCCCAACTAAAAACTCCGTTAAATCGTACTTCTTCCCATGGAAACTCATTCATTTCAGATAAAACAACATTGGCATTTAATTTTTGACTTTTCAGCCAGTTTTCTGTTAAACTTATTGCACTATCAGCATTATCAGACGCATATACATCACAACCTAATTTTGCCATTGCAACAGTATGACGCCCTGCACCGCATCCCAAATCCCATAACTTTAATTTCGTTGTTTCAAAGTGTTTTTCTAACAATGAAACAAATCTATAAAGTTCTGCTTCAGGTACCTTTTCTCTATTTTCCTGGTCATAAAATAATTCATTCCAATTTGCCATTTTGTTTTCCTAATGTTTATAAAATAAACACTTTTCCTTTCTAAAATTTCATTCTTTTACTATTTAAATTGATTTGTCATCACACATATAAAGACTACTTAACAGTTTCCATTTATATTTGTATCCTATATTTTGATGTGCCTACCAATAGATATAGATCAACAACCCCTCTCGTTTCGATAAAATAAAACTGTGTGCCAAAGCAAGCATTTTTACTCGTCTTTATTGTTTACATCTTATCTACTAAGAATATCTTTCCAGTCAAACGCCACCTTCTAAACACCATATATATTCTGCAATATCCATAGTTTCCCAGGGATTCAGTAAATATTTTTCGAATTTGTTCTCTTATAGTTTCATATTTATTAGGAGAGGTAATGACACTTTCTTGATATATTTTCATTTGTGTAAAGTAACTCTATCTACATTATACTTTTGAGAAACTTCTTTTGCATTACTCTCTTTCGCACACAGCCTATTACAGCATTTTTCTTTTCTATTTTTAATGAGTATACATCAGATTGTATGGGTTTACCACATTTTATATCGTCAGGAAAAGTATCTTTAATCCACTCTTTTAAAACAGTTCCACAAAGATATCCTAAATCACGTATTGTTTTAGAAACATTTTCACCTTGAGTTACATAATATTTTTCCTTAATAATTAATAAAAATATTCTATTTTCGTGTTAATGATAATTGTGGCATTAGACGGAATAACAAAAGGAAGAGATGCTCCAGCTGCTAAAGCATCTACTGATTTCTCGGTTGCAGTTGCTTACGTAGAAAAACTAAATACAAGAATTAACGATAAGTTTAAACTTAACAACTTTTTATTTTTTTCATAATCACACCCCTTTCAACATAAATTAGGAGTCTTGTAATAAAAAAATATATTGATAATATAATATCCTATAAATGGCTTTTGGACATGAATTGGCAGACCAAAACAGGTCTGTAACTTCAAAAGCTACAGACCTGTTTCTTTAACTATGCTTAATAAATGTAGACCCACATTTTGGGCATCGCACTTCTATTTTTCCTTTTCCTCTTGGAATTCGGATTTTTTGTTTACACCCTGGGCATCGATATATATGATACTGCCTTCTTTGCGATAACTCTTGATTGATCCTTTGAAGGTAACCGCGAATACTGGATGTTTTTTCCATGAATTTTTGATTCTCTTCATACCGTTTCTGCCTATTTTTTGAAAAAACTCTACTTCCACAATATACGAGAATAATCCATCCAATCAGATAAAAAAGCATACTACTGGATCTTTCTCGAAAGGCAGAGGATAAGAAAATGAGAATCGCACTTAACACAAATAAGCACTTTGAATACAAATCAAACCCATATCTTCCTTGCATAAACTGTATAAATTTATTTCGCATTTTATAACCTTCTTATTTAACTTCTAAAACTTTATACCCTTTTTCTTCGACTGTTGTCTTCAAAACATCATTGGCAATTTCTGCATTTAAACTTACAACCACTGTTCCTTCTTTGTGGCTTGCTACAGCCTCTTTCACCTCAGATAATGCTTCTAACGCACCTTTTACAGCCGCCTCACAATGTGGGCACATCATTCCTTCTACTTTCATTGTTCTTTCCATGATTGGTTCCTCCTTTTTCTTTCTTGTTTTTATTTTTTTATCTTTAGATGCATCATACATCTTAAATAGGTTTAAACGCAATGCATTTGTTACAACGCAGAAACTTGAAAGACTCATAGCTGCTGCTCCGAACATTGGATTTAATTTCCAATGGAAAATTGGATACCATACACCAGCTGCCAATGGGATTCCTATGATATTATAAATAAATGCCCAGAATAAATTTTCATGAATATTTCTAAGTGTTGCACGGCTTAGTCGAATAGCTGCTGGTACATCACTTAAGCGACTTTTCATTAAAACGACATCTGCAGCATCAATGGCAATATCTGTTCCTGCACCAATTGCAATTCCAATGTCTGCTCTTGTAAGAGCCGGTGCATCATTGATTCCATCTCCAACCATTGCAGTTCTGCCTTTTTTCTTCAGTGCACGAATGACACTTTCTTTTCCTTCTGGAAGCACACCTGCGATGACTTCGTCAACCCCAGCCTGACGTCCGATTGCCTTTGCAGTTTTTTCATTGTCTCCAGTAAGCATCACGACTTTAATTCCCATATTTTGAAGTTCTTTCACTGCACGAGGACTATCTTCTTTGATCACATCTGCAACTGCAATAATTCCTATAAGTTTTCCTCCAGCACTAAAGAACAATGGTGTTTTTCCTTCCTCAGCAAGTACTTCTGCCTTTTGTCTTAGAGCTACTGGTATTTCTGCGTTCTTTTCAATAAATGTAAGATTTCCACCAGACAGCTTTTCTCCTGCTAAACTACCATATAGTCCATTTCCAGGGAGGGCTTTGAAATCAGAAATTTCTTCTGCAACCAGTTCTCTTTCTTCCGCCTTTGCGAGAATTGCACGTGCCAGAGGATGTTCACTTTTCGCCTCTAAGGCATAAGCCATTTTTAAAAGTTCATTCTCACTGATTCCTTCTGCTGGAAGGATATCCGTCACTTTTGGTTCTCCACTTGTAATGGTTCCCGTTTTATCGAGAGCTACGATTTCTGTTTTTCCTGCCTGCTCTAGGGAGACTGCTGTCTTAAACATAATCCCATGTTTTGCTCCCATTCCGTTTCCTACCATGATGGCTACCGGAGTTGCCAATCCAAGGGCACATGGACAACTAATTACAAGCACTGCAATTCCCCTTGCAAGTGAAAAACCGATGGAATACCCTGCCAATAACCAAACAATAATAGTAAGAATTGCAATCCCAATAACCGTTGGCACAAATACACCAGATACTTTATCTGCAATTTTTGCAATCGGTGCTTTCGTAGCCGCTGCATCACTAACCATTTGGATAATCTGGGATAATGTTGTATCTTCTCCAACTCGTGTTGCCTCACATTTAATAAATCCAGAGTGATTCAACGTTGCCGCTGATACATTATCTCCCACTTCTTTATCCACCGGGATACTTTCTCCAGTTAATGCAGATTCATTCACTGCCGTAGTTCCCTCAAGAATAATACCATCCACCGGTATATTTTCTCCTGGGCGAACTACGAAAACATCTCCTTTGTTAACTTCTTCTATTGCAACTTCTATTTCTTGACCATTTTGAATGACAACAGCTGTCTTTGGTGCCAGCTTCATCAAACTTTTTAATGCATCCGTTGTCTTTCCTTTTGATCTTGCCTCTAGCATTTTTCCAACTGTAATCAAAGTTAAAATCATAGCTGCGGATTCAAAATAAAACTCATGCATATAAGACATTGCTTTTACTGCATCTTGCTGCATCTGTGCATGAGACATTAAAAATAAAACAACCGTACTGTACCCAAAAGATGCTGCAGATCCTAATGCCACAAGCGTATCCATATTTGGGGACTTATGAATTAAACTTTTAAATCCGCTAATGAAAAATTTCTGGTTTACCATCATAACAAACCCAGTCAATAGCAACTGAATCAACCCCAATGCGACTGGATTGGTAGCAAGGTATGATGGAAGTGGCCAATTCCACATTGTATGCCCCATAGAAACATACATCAATGGAATTAAAAAGATTAGAGATACGATCAATCTTCTCTTTAAAATTGGTGTTTCCTTATCTTCTAATAGGGCTTCCTCCGCGGAAGCATTTGCAGAACCTTTCTTCTTTTCTGTTTGTTTAGATGCTGCACCGTATCCTGCGTTTTCTACTGCTTTAATAATTTCCTCTTTGGTAGCCGTTCCTTCCACTCCCATAGAATTTGTCAAAAGACTAACACTGCAAGAGGTCACTCCAGGAACTGCAGATACCGCCTTTTCTACACGGGCACTACAGGCTGCACAACTCATTCCTGTTACAGAAAATTGTTCCATAATCTCCCTCCTTTTATTTCATCAATTTTTGCAAAGTGAAAACAAGTTCATCTATAGTCTCTTCTTTTCCCTGGCGAATATCTTCTGCAACACAAGTTCGAATGTGGTTTGCTAGAAGAACTTTATTAAAACTATTTAGTGCCGCATTTACTGCTGAAACCTGCACAAGGATTTCCGTACAATAACTGTCATTTTCTATCATTTTTTTAATTCCACGTATTTGTCCCTCAATCCGGTTCAAGCGATGAATTAAATTTTTATATTCTTTTTCAGAACGTTCCTTTGTCTTATGACAGCATTCTTTTTTTTCTTCCATGTCTTCACCTCACTTTACAATACGAATTATATACCCTATGGGGGTATTTTTCAAGTGTTTTTTTCTTTTTCTTAAAATTCAAAAAAACTGCCAGCAGAACGTATCTACTGACAGCTTTCATTAAATTTCTTTTAGTACACGCAACAACATTTCCGCGGTACCTACATTGTATCCACTCGTTGCATACACACCTTTTCCATTTTGATCCACCACTATGATCATCGGAAAACGTTCTGGGTCCACATACATTCTTCTTCCCAATAAATTTGCATCTTCTTCTATTTTTGATGTGTATGTGTTAATTTTTGGTATTTTATCTAGGATTCTTGCAATATTTCTATCTCGATAGGCTTCTTGATTTCTCGTAATAAATGCGATTTCTACATCTGCATTCTGGAACTCCTCGATTTTTTCTGCCATTTCGTTCAAAATATGTTCCGTTGGTTCCTGTGCCTCCCAAAGCCACATGAACAGTTGTTTTTTTCCTCCTACCTCTGTCGGAAATTCATGTTCACCCCCTTCTTGATCCTTTACCATAAATACTGGAAGCGGGATGCTTTCTAGCATTTCACTTACGTCTGCCTTATATTTTGAAAGGTTTAATATTTTTGTTTCTCCTTCATGTAATGAAACAAAAATATTTCTAGCATAAATATTTCCATTTGGCAATCGATTTTGGATGGTAATCTCATACATACCGATTGGCAATTTCAATTTCATACCATCAAAGATATTCTCTACATGAATCAGTTTGTCCTTTGCATCCTCTTTTTTGACAATTGCAAACTCTTCTTCATATTTTAATACCTCTCCATTTTCAAATAGCAGTTTCATTATGCCTTGTTTTTCATCTTCAGATTCCACTTTATGAAACCCTTCTTGATAGAATTCTTTTGTTCCATCCAATTTATTTAATCGTGCTGGAATTCCAAGGCTACGACATATTGCTACAAAAAGAATATCTTTTGACAAAGCATTCCCTATTTTATTTTTTAAGCATAGAAATGGTGGTGTAACAATCGCATCATATTCTTTTGTAACTTCTTTTATATTTTTTTGAATAAAGGTCCATATTTCTTTTGGATCTTTCAAAAACGTCTTTTGTTCTTCTTCCGAAATATATTCTAAGATTTCTTTTCGGTAAGAAGTCAATGTTTCATCCGCTATTCTTGGACTTAACAAATATTTTGTAAAGATATCACTATCATAAGATTTTTCATATTGTTTCGCTTCTTCGAAATGCGAAATCAAAACTTCTGCCTTTATGTCCAACAAATCTTTTTCTGTAAGTGTAGAAAGCATTCTTTGTTTTAATGCTTCATCTTGATCGTATACATTCCATTCACTTACAAACTTTTCGTTTATGATATGATTTCTTTCGTGTCGTAACTTTGTAGCATAAGCACATTTTTCTGATTGTGTTTCTTTTTGTTCTTTTGTAAGAACTGTTGTATTTTTTTCGCTATCTTTTGGCGCATACACTACAAAATCATTCCAAACTTCTTTCTCCACAAAATTAGAAGAAAGTTGTAACAAAATCTTTTGTTCCTGTCTGGTATCAACTACTTGTAACGCTCTCTTTTCCTCTTTTACAACTTCAATACGAACACTTCCCATGCCGAGTTTCACTTCGCAGTTTCCCGCTTGATCCGTCCACATCTTTGCAACCGGATAAAATTGCGCATAGTTTAAAACCTCCACGGACACCATCGCTTGTGGAACTGGATTACGATTCTCATCCGTAACTTGAATTGTTACTGTTGTCGTATTTCCATAGCGCTCTGTTTGATTTTGTTCCTTTACAAAGGCACTTGATTCGATGATTTCTTCGTTTGTTCCTAAAAGTTCCCCATACTGTCTTGTATGAAGTAGCATAGCCCTAGAAGATGCACTCGTAAACCATCCTCTATTTAAGATTTCTTCTGGTTCACATGCTCCAAGGAATTCCCATTCCCCATCGCACCAAACTTCTACCCATGCATGATTATCATCACAATGAGACCATCTAGGGGCATAAATCTGTCTTGCAGGAATTCCTACACTTCGCAATACTGACACTGTGAACGTAGATTCCTCTCCACATCTTCCGTATCCACTATCATATACCGTCATCGGTGACGCAGTTCGATCATCACTTGCTCGATAAGTTGCTTTTGAAGCGCACCAATAATTTAAATCCTTAACTACCGATTCCATAGTTATTGTCTGTTCTGTTTGTTTTGCCAAAACCTCTTGAAGCAATTCGTAAAAATATCCTCTACAATCTGAAAGATCTTCCGTATTTACCCGATGAAAAACTACATATTGTAAAAAGATCTCTTCTGGGATCTTTTTTGTAAATAACCCATGTTTCTTTAAATACACCCCATGTTTTGCATAAGATTGAAACAACGAAAACGGATAACTTAATGCATCACTTACAGGCATACTTGCATATAAGTATTTTAAAAGCATACGTTCTTCGCTAGAACATTCCTCACATTTTTTCTCAATCTCGCAAAATTGCTCTGGAATAATCTCTCGAAGTTTTTGAAATTCCTCTTGTATTTTCGTTTCAATTTTTTCTGTAAACATGCTTTTACTCCTCTTCACACAAATAATATAGTGTTGAAACTGCAGCTCCTGTTGCTCCTGTCTTTTGATATTTCCAAATTGGATTGTCCACCCACGCAGTACCGGCGATATCGATGTGCATCCATTTTACTCCTTCTGCAAATCTCTTGATAAACAATCCTGCCGTAATGGTACCACAATAGGATTCCCCAAGATTTTTCACATCTGCAACTTCACTTTCAATCATTTTTTCATGCTCTTCCCCGTATGGAAGTCTATGATATTTTTCTCCAGACTTTTGTGCTGCACGAACAAGACGATCATAGAATAGATCACTGTCACTTAAAACTCCTGCAATAGAAAATCCAAGCATATTTACAACAGCTCCTGTTAATGTGGCAATGTCAAGTACATTCGTTACATCTTCATTTTTCACCGCATACGAAACAGCATCTGCTAAGATCAATCTGCCTTCCGCATCTGTATTCATAACCTCAATTGTCTTCCCTGAATAAGATGAAATCACATCTCCAGGTAAAAGACTTCCTTTTGAGATTCTATTCTCACACATTGGGAGAAGTGCTACAACATTTGTCTTACAGTTATTCTTTGCCAACCCATAGACCGTTGATGCTACTGCTGCTGCACCTGCCATATCTCCTTTGATTCCAGCCATACTAGAAGCAGGTTTTAGACAATATCCTCCCGTATCAACTGTAACCCCTTTTCCAACCAAGCCAATTTTCTCACTATTTTTTTCCTGCCCATTATAACGAAGGACTAAAAAGCATGGTGGATTTACACTGCTTTCTCCAACACTACAAAGTGCTTGCATTCCCATGGTTCTAAGCTGTCCGTAAACAAACAATTCCATTTCAAGATTCTCATTATGCAAAGCTTCCAGTTCGTCCATAATTCGTTTTGCCATATCCATCGGTTTTAAAAGGTTTGACGGACTGTTCACAAGTTCTCTTGCAAATAAAACCCCTTCCCCAATTGTTTCTCCACGGAACACAAATGTTTCTGCCTCTTTCTTATCTTCCGGAGTAATTCCTATTAAATTTACCTGAACCTGTTTTACACACTCTTTATAATTTTTATATTTTTCAAAATTACCAAGACAAATTCCATGGGCAATTTGTTCCAATACAGGAAGGCCTGCCATCGCAATAAATCTTCCAACTTCAAAATCATAAGCTTGCACTTTATACTCTTTCATAAGAGTTGCAGCATAAGCTGTCACTTCCAAAATTTGATTTTTAGTAAGCGTTTCACTTCCCAATCCAACATACAAGCACATCTGACCATTTTCGTTTTCGTGCGTAATATGTTGTAAATATTCCCCTTTGAATATTTTTTGAAAATTGTTTCCTCGCTGAGAATATACACAATCGTGTTCTCCGATAAACTCTACCGCAAACTCCTGTTTTTTTTCACTACTGCATGCAATCATTTTTCTTCCTCCATTACGTCATCGCTCGAAATCCTTTTCCTTCAATCTTGCTTGCTTTTGTCGTAATAATCAATGCCTGTTCATCTAGTTCTTTTACCTGCTCTCGTAATTCATCACTTTGTCCTTTATCTACTGCACATAAAATAACCCGTTGCACCTCGCTAGAATAGCCACCTTCTCCTTTTAAGATTGTAATTCCCATTTTTTTCTGCAAAAACAACGTTCTTACTTTATCCGTACACTCCGAAATAATGATCATCATGTCCTTGCTATCTGCAGACAATAAAATCTTATCCATAAAAGCTCCGGAGATATAAACCGCAATGACCGCATATAGAAAACTCTCTATATTTTTAAAGACCAATACTGAGGAAATGACAACCAAAAAGTTTAATGCAGAAATCATACTTCCAACTTGAAATTGTGGGTTGATTTTTTGCACAATTAACCCCAACAATGAAATTCCTCCTGTATTTGACTTTCCAAGATGCACCAGTCCGAGTCCAACTCCCATAAGTGCACCGCCAAACATAGCTGCCAGTAAAGCATCTCCTTTATATACCGGAATTTTTACAACCACATAATCCGTTATGAACGACAAAAGCATTGTCGTAAGTAATGTTTTTACGACAAAGCTTTTGCTGAAATATTTTTTATGTACGATTAAAAATAAAAATGGAATATTAAATAAAAAGACAAACAACCCCATAGGCATTCCAAAAAGGTAATTTAATAAAATTGCAATACCACTTGCCCCACCTGGGGCAATTTTATGTGGTGCATTAAAGCAATTAATTCCAACTGCATAAATAAAACAACCTAAGAAGTTACATAATACATTGAAAACAATTCTTTTTTTCTTCATATTATTCTTTTACAGCTCCTGCTGCAAGACCACCTTCTACTTTTTCCTGGAAGAGCAAGTACAGTACTAATGGTACCGCAACTGTAATAACAATCGCTGCCATCAAGATTCCATATTCACTACCACGTTCTCCATTGAAATTTAAAAGTCCAAGTGCAATTGGTTTCAGTTTTTTGTCATTGATAAACAATAATGGGAATAAAATATTATTCCATGCACCTAAAAAGTTAAAGATCGATACGGTTGCAATTGCTGGCATAGAAAGTGGCAACATCACATGTCTATAAATTTGGAAGTAACTTGCTCCGTCGATCAAAGCCGCTTCTTCTAGAGAAATGGAAACCCCTCTCATATAGTTCGAAATTACCATAATACTAAATGGAAGGTTAAACGCTACATAAATCAAAACAAGGGCAACAATATTATTTTTTAAATTTAACGCACCAATTAAATAAGATACTGGTACAAGTACTGTATGAATTGGAACCATCATTCCAAGCATGAAAAAGACAGTTAAAAATTTATTTCCTTTGAAACGAAATCTTGACAATGCGTAAGCAGCAAGCGTAGATACAAAAGCAAGTACGATAACTGTCGATCCCGCCTGAATCAAACTATTCAAAAAGTATTGACTCATATTAGCCCCTTTCCAGGCTTCAATATAGTTTGAGAACTGTACTGTAGCTGGTAATGCAAATGGTTTTGCAAAAATTTCTACTTTTGTTTTTAAAGAAGACAAGATTGTAAATACCATTGGCATCGCAAAAACTAACGTCATAGCAATCAAAAAGATATACAGCAAAATGGTTCCTTTTGTAATTTTTTTATGTACTTTTCTTCGTTTGGTCTTCATTTGTTTTTCCATTATGCTGCCTCCTTTTCCTGTCTGCTCATTATTTTATTACTGAGCATTGTTCCCAACAAGCAGATAACCAAAATGATAATACCAATGGCACTACCCATACCATAATGGCTGTATTTAAATGCTTCATTATACATCAAGGTTGTTGGTAAGTTGGTAAGACCGTTTGGTCCTCCCTGTGTCATTGCAAAGACAAGATCAAATACTTTAACAGAACCAATAATGTCCATTAAAATACACATAGATAACGTTGGTTTTAACATTGGAATCGTAATTTTAAAGAAACACTTCACTTTACTTGCCCCATCAATTGCTGCTGCTTCATATAATTCTTCTGGAATCATTGTAAGTCCGGCAAGTATAATAACCATATAGTATCCAATTCCCGCCCAAATATTAACAAATACGATCGTATTCATTGCTGTATGTGGGTTTACAAGCCATGGTGTTACCATGCTTGCAAGGCCAATTTTATCTAAAAGGGCATTAAAACTTCCTGTTGGCATGAATACGAAATACCACATCAATCCAACTGCTGTAAGTGGAAATACAGTCGGCACAAAGAAGAGTGCTTTAAATGCACGATATCCCTTACATTTTGTATTAATGGCTGTTGCTAATAATAATGCAATTGGTGTATGAAAAAGCACACTAAACACTACCATCTTAGCCATATTTTTCAAAGATAGGATAAACTGTGGGTTTTTAAACGCATTGATATAGTTCTGTATTCCAACAAAATCAAGAGCTGCTCCACCTATTCCATTCCATTCAACAACGGAAAAATAGACAGCTGCGATTAGTGGGATGATTTGAAAAAGTGTGTAAATTACAAACGCAGGCAGTAAAAACAGAATAACTGTTCTACGCATTTTATGATTCTTAACCGTGTTCAAAATATTCTCTCCTTTTTTAACAAAAGTATCGGAACCACTCCGATACTTTTGTTTGATCTTATTCTTTATTTTGCATGATCAATTTCTTCTTGAATCTCTTTGGCTGCTTCTTCTGGAGTAGCTCCTGTGAAAAGACTTGCAATGGAATTTCTTGTTCTATCTTGCATAGATGTTAAAGGATCGAAGTCAAATACATCTACACCAATTCCTGTTGATGTTGCACCTAATTTTACATTTTCTACAAATAATGGTGCACATACAGACTCGTCTAATTCAATATCTGTTCTTGGAATAAGGAACGCTGTTTCTTCAGCGAAGCGTTTTGCTGCTTCTTTATTTGTAAGCATTTTTACTAGTTCCATTGTAAGTTCTAGTTCTTTTCCTTCTAATTTTCCACTAATCATGTATGGACTTAAGGTCTGCATATCTTCCCCTTTAAATTCTGGTTTTTCTTCAAAGTATGGGAATTTTGCAACTCTTACATCATCAGCAACTGCTGTTTTCTCTTTATCTGTCAAAACGCTGATGTTCCATGGACCTGTAATAACCATAGCTGCTTGTCCTTGTTGGAACTGTGTCATTGCAATATCATCTGTAATTCCAGCTGCACTCGGATCAAATGCTCCAGCATCGATCAGTTCTTTGATCTTGTCAAGTGTTTCTACCACACCTTTATCTGTCCATTTCATTTCTCTTTGTCCCAATGCTTTTGCTGCATCTGTTCCAAGCCATTTATAGAAAATCTGATTATGTAAATGTCCTGCTGTATAAGTACTTTGTGCTCCAAGTGCAATTGGAATTACACCTTTTGCATCTAATTTTTTCACTGCGTCAATTAATTGATTCCATGTTTCTGGGAATTTATCAATTCCTGCTTCTTTAAACAATTTCTCGTTGTAGTATACACCAATTAATCCTGACTCCATTGGAACTGCATAAGTCCCTTCATGTCCTGGAACCTGGTAGTAAGATAATGCTCCTTCTGTGAATCCACTTCCCCACTCTTTATCTTCCTCGAGGTATGGCTGAACATTTAAAATCAATCCATTATCAATGTATTCTGAAAGATTGGCAACACCTTGAATACGGAAAATATTTGCCATATTTCCAGAAGCAATGTCTGTTGACAAAATATTATTAAATGCAGATTCATCTCCCTGAGAATCATCTACTATTGTTACTTCTGGGTGTTTTTCCTTAAACTCATCTAGAATGTCATTATAAATTTCTACCTGCTGAGATGTTCCAGCCATTCTAGTTAACAAACGAATGGTAATTCCACCATCTTTTTTTCCTTCTTTGTTCCCTGCATTACCACACCCTGCAAGTGCACCTACGCAAAGAACCGTACTTAACAATATTGCGGTAAGTTTTTTCATTTTCA
>JARIEI010000181.1 GCA_029256845.1 Ruminococcus sp.
CGTTTGAAGAAATTACAAATGCGAAAAATAATTTGGCAAAGATTTATCATCCTGACGCCAATATAAGAAATAATATAGATACAACTGCTTTTATGCAGGAAATACTAGAAGCATATCAAGTTTTATCCAATCCTGAGTCACGACGAAAATATGACACAAAAATTTTGGGTAAAAGAAAAGGGCGAGTATTTCGCACTTATACCGTAGGTGATGACAAAAATGAAGATCTGCAAACTTCTTTTATCACTTATTGGAATGCAGCATGCAAATTACATGAAATCGTCTCAAAAAGCAATTATCTTTTAGAGAAAAGTTCCAAAGCAACTACTATTCCTAGTAGGTTTTTTCGTAAAATCAGCAATGGTCAAAAGGTAGATCCACAAACTGCGGAGGAACTAAATCAACTTTCTCTTGATGCAATTGGGCATATTACTACTTTAAAACTTGCGAAAATCCCAATGTGCTATTGGAATCAAGACGCTATGAATTGGGTATTCATTCGTTGGAGTCAAAGACAAAATTCCGACTACCTTTCATTATTTGCAAACTACGATATCTTTATCGAAACCAACAAAAGTACTACAGAAAAATTAAAACTTCGATCTTCTAATAAACATTTTCAAAATAGCTTAAAACATCTTTTAAATTATGCCGTTCAATAAAAGCCGTGAGAAAAACTTTCTCACAGCTTTTTTTATTCTACTTCTCGTCCGCGTAATTTTCTATAACAATTTCTCACTTTTTTAAGCACTGCTGTCAAATAACGGAATACTGGTTCTGTTGCAATCGAAAATACTACAAATAACATGATGCACTTCGTAGACATGCTTGTAATCCCAAATAAATCATTCATAAATATACTGCAAAATAGCAATCCAGCCACACTTCCACATAGCACTATCCTTCGTAAGTTGTTCATCGGCGCACTAATTTTATATAGAATCATAAAACCGACAATTGCTAAAAGCATAGTTGCTGCGGTAGAAATGTCTTTCGAATTCACCTCAAAAGTTTGACCAAAGACCACAAGAGCTCCAACCGCTAAAACATCTGTTAGTGCTGCTGGGAGTGCTTTTAAAAATACATTTGTAAGAAAATGACCTTTAATAATATTTTTATTTGGTTCCATAGCAAGGAAAAACGCAGGTACACCAATAGTAAATGTACTAATTAGAGAAATCTGTGATGGTTCCAGTGGGTATGTAATCATAAAGATTACCGCAAACACAGACAACAAGAATGAAAAAATATTCTTCACAAGGAACAAGCTGGCAGACCTTTGAATATTATTTACGACTCTTCTTCCTTCCATCACTACTTCAGGCATGCACGAAAAATCGGATTCGAGCAACACTAATTGCGATGCCTGTGCTGCCGCTTCACTTCCGGATGCCATAGCAATACTACAATCTGCGTCTTTTAACGCCAGTACATCATTTACCCCATCTCCTGTCATTGCAACTGTTCTGCCTTCTTCTTGAAGAATCTGAACAAATTTTCTCTTTTGATTTGGTGTCACACGCCCAAATACAGTATGATGAAGAACTGCCTCTTTCATCTTTTCAGAAGTATCCAACGTTGAGGCATCAATGTATCGATCAGCATTTTGGATTCCTGCCTGCTTTGCAACCTCTGATACTGTAAGTGGATTGTCTCCAGAAATCACTTTGACCTCCACTCCTTGTTCTGCAAAATACTGGAATGTTTCTGGTGCTTGTTCTCGAATAGGGTTTGCCATAAGAATATACGCTAATGGAAGAATTGGTTTTTTTAAAGCCTTACCATCAATCTCTTCTTCATATGTTCCAAACACTAATACACGTGCTCCTTTGGATGCATATTCTGTAATTTCTTCCTCATATGTTTCATAATTTTCTTTTAATACAAATTCTGGTGCCCCCAATACATACACTTCATCTTCAAATGTAACACTACTGTATTTTGTGGCAGAAGAAAATCCCGTTCTTCTTAATACTTCTTTACCCGTTGATGTCGTAAAATACTCTTTGATTGCAGTCATCGTAATATTATCTGCATCCATAGCTGACGCAAAATCTCCAACCATCATGGAAATCGGTGGCATCTTTTCCTTATCATACTTAGGTGTAGGAACAATCGATTGAACTTTCATTGTGTTCTCAGTTATTGTACCTGTCTTATCTACACAAAGTACATCTACCCTTGCAAGCGTTTCTATACTCTTCATATCATGAAGCAATACCTGCTTTTTCGCAAGTCGCATAGCACTTACCGCAAGTGCAACACTTGCCAACAAATAAAGTCCCTCTGGAATCATCCCTATAATCGCAGCCACCATAGATATGATGCTTGAGCGGAATCCTTCATGCTGATAAAAAAATGCTTGAACAAACAATATAATTCCAATTGGTATAATTGCAATTCCAACACCTTTCACCAATTTATCCAAAGATCGTATCATTTCAGACTGCTCTTTTGTCTGCATTTCTTTTGCTTTTAGCGTAAGTTTAGATATGTATGAATCTACCCCTACACGTTCAAGTCTTGCATAGCATTTTCCAGCTATGATAAAGCTTCCTGACATTAATTGATTCCCTTTACGCTTTGTAATCTCATCTGATTCTCCTGTAAGAAGCGATTCATTAACCTGAACTTCACCAGCACAAACGATAGCGTCTGCACAAACTTGACTTCCAGCTTTAAACTCTACAATATCATCTAATACAAGTTCTTCCGCATCTACCGTTCTTTTCTTTGAATCTCGCACAACAACCGCTTTTGGAGCATGAAGCATAGTCAGATTATCAAGCGTTTTCTTGGCCTTGATTTCTTGTACAATTCCAATCAATGTATTTAAAATAATAACCGGTAAAAACGTTAAATTCCGAAACGATCCCACAATACATAATAGTACACCAAGGGTAAAGAATATAAGATTAAAATACGTAAAGACGTTGTCGTGTATAATTTCTTTTTCTGTCTTTGATGGCGGATCCACCGATTGATTCGTCCACCCGTGAAGCCTATGTTCTTGTACTTGCTGCTCCGTTAAACCTTTTTTATACTCCGGAGTATATCTTGTCGTTGGAATCCTACGGTTCTTATTTTCTTCGCTCTTTTGATTTTGCCTCTTTGTTTGCATGTTCAATCTCCCCTTCATGTACAGCATACACGTTATCTCTTGTAACATTTTGAATTAGTTTTATTTTAACACAATCTATACTTATTTTCACAGTATTCACTAAATATTAATAAGTTTAAATTATTTTTATAATTTTTATAAGACTTCTTCCCTTGTTTTATCCCTCCATATCCTTTATAATGTAACGTGAATTTTAAAAAGGATAAGAAATGAGAAAACGTTATGAAACTACGAAGTATTTTAGCAATTAAATGCGCAAAGTGGACGAGTTCCATTATTAAAAAGCTCAATCGCGGAAGCGGTGCTACACTTCCTGGATATGTTGCATTAAAAATCGATCCTTCTATTCTATCTGTCCTATCAGATATGATTAAGGAAAAAATCATTGTTACCATGGGAACCAATGGAAAGACAACAACGAATGCCATACTTTACAATGCACTTTGTGAAGAAGGTTATCGTGTGATTATCAATCGAACTGGAGCCAATATGCTAAACGGAATCGTATCTGCATTTGTTTTGGCTACGGATAAAAACTGTCATCTCAATGCAGATTATGCATGTATTGAAGTCGACGAACTGGCATCTGTACACGTTCTTCCACGTTTAAGGCCCGATTGTGCCCTTCTTACGAATATTTCCAGAGACCAGCTTGATCGTTTTGGAGATATTGATCTTACAATTAATAAAATTAAAACAGCATATCAAAGTGTTCCTAACGCTACTTTGATTATCAATGCAGATGATGTAATATCCTACTCCCTCGCCAAAGAAAGTGGTAACCCTATCATCACTTATGGTATTGACGAACAGATCTTTGATGATACTTCACGATCGGACATCCGAGAAAGTACTTTCTGCCAGATATGCGGCGAAAAATTAAACTATGATTATTATCATTATGGGCAGCTTGGAAGTTATCACTGTCCAAATTGTGGTCTTTCTCGTCCGACCCCAGACTTTACTGCAACAAATATTGAATTTGACGGACATGTATATCACTTTAATTTTGGGGATCTAAAGATTCATTCTAATATACAGACTTCTTACAATATATATAACACATTATCTGCTTATGCGGGGCTTCATGCTTTAGGAGCATCGCTCGAACATTTTAAACAAATGGTTGAATCTTTCGATTATGGAAATAACAGAGAAAACACTTTTACAATCCAAGGATCAAAAATTCAACTTCATTTAGCAAAAAATCCTGTAGGATTTCAGCAAAAAGTTTCTATGCTTTTAAAAGATCAAAATGAAAAAGATATTATCATTTTAATCAATGACGCTTACCAAGATGGACGCGATGTTTCTTGGTTATGGGATGTCGATTTTCATCACCTTACTTTGGCGAATGCGTCTACGATCACGACAGCTGGAACAAGAAAATACGACATGGCTCTGCGCTTAAAATATGAAAATATCCCCTATCAAATCAGTGAAGATTTAAAAATAACCATCACTAATTTAATCGCTGGCGGATCAAAAAATATTTATCTTGTAGTAAATTACACCGGATTACAACCTTGTAATCAATTACTTGCAAAATTAGAAACAGAACAAAAAGGAGGCAACAACACGTGAAATTAACAATTGGACATCTTTATCCAGACCTTCTTAACTTATATGGTGATCGTGGAAATATTCAATGCTTTTGTAAACGTTTGCAATGGCGAGGCATTGACTGTGAAGTAATTCCTTATCTTTCTGGCGATACTGTGGATTTCGATACCCTCGACATCGTATTTCTTGGAGGCGGTTCTGACCGAGAACAAGAAATCGTATGTCAATATCTTAAGAACATTCGCGAATCATTCCTTAATTATATCGAAAATGATGGTGTGGTCCTAGCAGTTTGCGGCGGCTACCAGCTTTTAGGAAAATATTACCAAACAGACAAAAAAAAGATTGAAGGTCTTTCCATTCTTGACATTACATCTGAATGGGATCAACCTCGTTTAATTGGAAATATCGTTCTTAACTCTCCTCTATCTTCACGGTCAGTTGTTGGATTTGAGAACCATGCAGGCCGTACTAATATTGGCTCACATATGCCTTTTGGAACTGTTGTACGTGGACACGGAAATAATGGAACTTCTAGTCAAGAAGGAGTGATCTACAAAAATGTCGTTGGAACATATTTGCATGGTCCACTCTTACCAAAAAATCCTGAAATCTGTGACTATCTTTTAAATTGTGCCTTAAAACGTAAATATGGGGAAGAAATTGAATTAGCTCCACTAGATGATACACTTGAAAATAAAGCGAATAAAGTTATTGCCGAACGTCAGGAATAGCACTTTTTACAATCTGAAAGGATACGGAACAACCGTATCCTTTTCTTATCCATTGACATAAAATTCAATGTCAATTAATAAATTTGCAAACTCATATTCTATACTCTTTTGTTCGCTAGTAACATCAATTGGGAACTGAAATGCTGGAATTCCAACCACAATATTGTTTGCCTCATTCCAATCCCTTCTTAATGTTTTTTCTAACTGCTCCCACCCTTCATAATCTACTAAAATACACGTCCTTAAATTATACCACATACGTTCTAGAAACTTAGTAAAGTAAGGTATTTCATTTAAATTCAGTTTCCTTATAAGTTGTAGTACCTTCTCAATTGTTTGCTTTAGTGGCAGTAACTCTTCTTTCCTTAGTGCTTTCATTTTTTCCCTCCCGTGTACACGTTCTTTTTATGCCTATATTTTACCATATGAATTTATATTTGCATAAAACCGACGCTTTTCTATCGCAAACAGGGTAATTTTACACAAAAAAATAGAGCATCCATAAGAAGAATACTCTATCTTTCGCACATTAATTATATTTACGTTTTCTAGCAGCTTCAGATTTCTTTTTACGTCTTACGCTTGGTTTCTCGTAATGTTCTCTTTTACGAATCTCCTGCTGAATTCCTGCTTTCGCACAGTTTCTTTTGAATCTGCGTAAAGCACTATCTAACGTTTCGTTTTCTTTAACGATTACATTTGACATAGTCTCACACCTAACCTCCCCTCCAGCCTTGTATTGTGCATCATACGACTGTTCGGGTATATTTATTGCACTAAAAGTTATTATAACATATTTTTGAAAAACGTCAACTATTTCCTTGAAATTTTTCTAAGAAATTTGCATTTCCAAAGTTTCTTTTGCTTTTACAAGAGCTGCTCTAATCCCTTCTGGATTTTTTCCTCCTGCTTGCGCCATATTTGGACGGCCACCACCACCGCCACCAACAAGACCTGCAATCGCTTTAACAAGATTTCCTGCATGTGCTCCTTGCTTTAATGCTGAATCGGTAGCTGTAACCATTAAATTTACTTTTCCATCATTTGCAGATGCAAGTACAATCACTCCGTCGCCTAGTTGATTCTTTAATTGATCCCCAAGTTCGCGAAGTCCATTCATGTCAACTCCGTCAACTTGTGTGGCTAGAAGTTTTACACCTTTCACCTCTTCTACCTGACTTAAAACATCCCCCACAGCATCTTGTGCTAGTTTACTCTTTAAACTTTCTACTTCAGAATGAAGCTTCTTATTATCTTCCATAAGATGATCGATCTTATCTAAAAGATTATCTGGTGTAGATTTTAATGCCTTCGCTGCTTCATGTAACTTCGCTTCTAGCGAATTATAATACGCCATTAATCCATCAGATGTAAGGGCTTCGATACGGCGCACTCCCGCAGCAACACCTGTCTCTGAAAGAATTTTAAATGCCATGATCTCACTTGTATTTTTCACATGAGTACCACCACAAAATTCAATGGAACAATCTCCCATATTTACTACACGAACAACATCACCATATTTTTCACCAAATAAAGCTTGCGCTCCTGTCTTCTTTGCTTCCTCGATCGGCATATTTTTGATTACAACCGGCATCGCCTGTGCAATATAATCATTTACCATTGTCTCTACTTTATTTAGTTCCTCTTGGCTTAAAGCAGAAAAATGAGTAAAGTCAAAACGTAGTCTATCTTCATTTACATTAGATCCCGCTTGTTCTACATGCGTGCCAAGTACCGTACGAAGTGCTTTTTGAAGCAAATGTGTGGCACTATGATTTCTTGCAGAAAGAGCACGTTTCTTTGCATCTACTGAAAGTTGTACATGATCCCCAACTTTAAGCATTCCTTTTACAACTACACCCACATGACCAATCTTTCCACCTAAAAGTTTCACAGTATCTTCTACTTTAAACTCGCCTTCATCAGTAGAAATAACACCAGTATCTGCTTCCTGACCACCACTTGTTGCGTAAAATGGTGTTTCATTTACAAAAATAGTTCCTCTTTCACCCTCTGTAAGCGCCTCGGTTAGTTCTGTTTCAGTTGTAAGCACTGTAATATCTGATTCATATGTTAAATGGTCATATCCTACAAATGTACTTGTAACAGACGGATCGATAGACTCATATACGGTAACATCTGCACCCATATAGTTTGTCACGCCACGAGCTGCTCTGGCTGTTTCTCGTTGTACTTGCATCGAAGCTTTAAATCCATCTTCATCTACATCAAACCCTTTTTCTTCCAAAATCTCTTTTGTCAGGTCTATTGGGAAACCATACGTATCATACAAACGGAAGGCATCGTCCCCGCTCAATGTTGTAACGTGTTCTGTCTCCATTTGTGCAACGATCTCTGATAAAATCTTAAGTCCCTGATCTATCGTCTTATTGAACTGTTCCTCTTCTTTTACAATAACATTCAAAATGAAGTCTTTTTTCTCTTCCAGTTCTGGATATCCATCCTTTGAACCTTCTATGACTGTTTTTGCTAATTCAGGCAAGAAACTTCCCTCAATGTTTAACAGTCTTCCATGGCGGCATGCTCTTCTTAATAATCTACGAAGAACATATCCTCTTCCCTCATTGGAAGGCATAATACCATCTGAAATCATAAATGTAACAGAACGTACGTGATCTGTGATTACACGGATTGATACATCTGTTTGATCATCACTACCATATGCTACATCTGCTAAACGGCATACATGTGTACGAAGTGCTTTTAATGTATCTACATCAAAGATAGAATCTACATCCTGAACAACTGATGCAAGACGCTCAAGTCCCATACCTGTATCAATATTTTTCTGCTCAAGCTCTGAATAATGTCCTTTGCCATCATTATCAAACTGTGTAAATACATTGTTCCAAATTTCCATATAACGGTCACACTCACAACCAACTGTACAATCTTCACTTCCACAGCCATACTTTTCGCCACGATCATAGTAGATCTCTGAACATGGACCACATGGTCCTGAACCATGCTCCCAGAAGTTATCTGCTTTTCCAAATTTGAAGATTCGTTCTGCTGGAATTCCCATTTTTTTATTCCAAATTTCAAACGCTTCATCGTCTTCTTCATACACGGAAGGATATAATCTATCTGGATCTAATCCTACAACTTCTGTAAGAAATTCCCAAGACCATTCAATCGCTTCTTTTTTAAAATAGTCTCCAAAAGAGAAATTCCCAAGCATCTCAAAGAACGTACCATGACGAGCCGTTTTACCAACATTCTCAATATCTCCTGTACGAATACACTTCTGACATGTTGTAACTCGTGTTCGTGGTGGAATCTCCTGTCCTGTAAAATATGGCTTCAATGGTGCCATTCCTGAATTGATCAACAAAAGACTTTTATCATTATGTGGCACTAAAGAAAAACTCTTCATTGCCAAATGTCCTTTGCTTTCAAAGAACTCTAAAAACATCTTTCTAAGTTCATTTACTCCATATGGTTGCATCGTTTTGCCCTCCAATTTCTTTATCTGCGGCAACAGTCGCTTTCATGTATCTTTTCTTCATGTTTTATCGTATATCAAAGATCTGACAGCTTTAATTTCTGCAGATATATACATATCATCAAACAAACAGAGTGGATACATACCCACTCTGTGTGTCTACTTTATAATACCATAGCTTCCCTATATTTTCAAATATTATTTCAGTTCAATCTCTTCTAGTTCTTTCGCTGGAATCTCCTTACTAGAAGCCTTTACATAATCTGTAAGTGCTTTCTTTGCTTTTGCTACTGGAATATTGGTACCCGCACCGGCAATACAACCTCCTGGACATCCCATTCCTTCAATTAAGCATCCGTTCATCTTACCAGCCTTAGCCAGTGTCAAAATCTTTTTGCAATCGGCCAAACCTTCTGCATGTTGAATCTTTACATCCACTCCTGGATAGTACTCATTTACGCATTTTTTGATTGCTTCTGCTACGCCACCTGCAGCTGCATATCCTCTTCCAGCACCAGTAGCATTATGAAACGATGACTCTGCAGCATATTGCGAAAGATCAATTCCTTTTGCATCAAACATTGCCTGAAGTTCCTCATAGGTAACTACAAAATCCACATCACTACGTACCGTTCTTCTAGATGCTTCCAGCTTTTTCGCTGCACATGGTCCAATAAATACAACCTTGGCATCCGGAAATTCTTGTTTTATTGTTCGAGCTGTGGCAACCATTGGTGTAAGTTCTTCAGAAATTTCACTGATCAAATCTGGGAAATATTTCTTTGCAAGCATAGCCCAAGATGGACAACAAGATGTCAAAAGAAATGGAAGTTCTCCTGAAACTACCTTATCAACATAGTGGTGCGCCTCAGAAATCGCACCAATATCCGCTCCTAACGCTACTTCGTAAACATCCGTAAAGCCCAACTCCTGCAATGCCGCTTTGATATTTCTTGGCGTAATATTTGGACCAAACTGTCCCACAAATGCTGGTGCAATCTCTGCTATAATTTGTCCACCTTCTTTTAATGCACGTGTAAGCTGGAAAATCTGAGACTTATCTGAAATCGCACCGAATGGACAACTAACCATACACATTCCACAAGAAACGCATTTATCATCATCAATCTTTGCCCTTCCATGTTGATCTGACACAATTGCACCAACACCACACGCTTTTTTACAAGGTCTCTCTTTTTTTGCAATTGCATCATATGGACAGACTGCTTTACATTTTCCACATTTGATACATTTACTTTGATCAATGACTGATTTTCCATTCACAAAAGAGATTGCCTCTTTTGGACAGACTTCTTGACAAGGATGTGCAAGACACCCTTTACACATATTCGTCACTTCATATTTATTTTCTTCACAAGCTTCACAAGCTGATGGAATCACTTGCATAAGAGGTGGTTCATAATATTTCTCAGATATGTTACTTGCTTTGACTCCTGCGGTGAGAGGTATTGGTTTATCTTCTGGGCGAAGAGACAATCCCATCGCAAGTCTTAAACGCTCTCGTACAACTGCACGTGCACGATAAATACTTTCTCTGTATCTTTCGTCTTCTGTGACAATTTCGTATGGAATTGCTTCCATGTCGTTTAATAAATTTTCTGCATCTGCTTTAAATCCTAATTTAGCAACTTCTAAAAATACTCTTCTTCGAATTGCTCTAACAGGTGTATCCAATCCTCTCATCGTACATATCCTCCGTTTATCTATCAACCTAACAGTCTTATAGTATCTTTATAAATTCGTATTTTATTCTCCAAGTAAACTGGTATATAAATCATCGTATTGTTTTGCCGAATTTTTCCAAGAGAAATCCGCTTCCATTGCTCGTTCTACAATCTTATTCCATTCTCTTTTTTTATCGTAAAAAATATGCTCTGCATAACGAATGGTTCCCAACATCTCGTGTGCATTGTAATTTGTAAAGCTAAAGCCCGTTCCCGTTTTTTCAAATTCATTGTAAGGTTCAACCGTATCTTTCAATCCTCCTGTTTCTCTTACAATTGGAATCGTTCCATATCTTAAACTCATCAACTGACTAAGCCCACATGGCTCAAATAAGGATGGCATAAGAAACGCATCGCAAGAAGCATATACTCTGTGAGAAAGATCTTCTGAATAGAATATATTGGCAGCAACTTTTCCTGCATATTTCCACGCAAAATATCGGAACATATTTTCATATTTTGCATCTCCAGTTCCTAAAACAACAATCTGAACTGCATCTTGGCATAAATCATCCATAATGCAATCAACTAGATCAAATCCTTTTTGATCCGTAAGTCTTGACACCATTCCAATCATCATCACCTTTGGATCTTTTTCAAGCCCCAGTTCTTCTTGAAGTGCCTGTTTATTCAATGGTTTATTTTTACGAAAATCATCCACGCTAAATTGTCTGGTTATTCTCTCATCTTTGTATGGACAATAAATATCATAATCCAAGCCATTTACAATTCCACAAAGATCATTTGATCTTGCACTCATAAGACCGTCAAGACTCTCTCCATAGAATGCCGTCTTAATTTCTTCCGCATATGTCTGGCTTACTGTTGTCACTTTATCAGCATACACAATCCCACCTTTTAAAAGGTTAGCATCCTTATAAGCTTCCATTTTATCGGGAACAAAATAATAATCTGGAAGACCCGTAATATATTGTACGCTTTTGGTATCCCAAACGCCTTGGAATTTCAGATTATGTATTGTCATAACTGTCTTGATTCCTCGGTAATATTCCCCTAAAAATCGGAAATTATCAAGGTATACCGGAATCAAACCTGTTTGCCAATCATGACAATGAATTAAATCAGGTCGGTAATCAATTACTGGAAGTATACTCAATACTGCCTTGGAAAAAAATGCAAACTTTTCAATATTCCACTTTGGATCTCCATCATATGGCGCAAATCCACTGAAATAATATTCATTATCAATAAAATAAAAAGTAATGCTCTCGTACACGTATTTTAAAATTCCAACATACTGATCTGAACCTGCAATATCCATGTAGAAATGATCGATGTATTCCATCTGATCTTTCCATTTCGCGTTAATACAAGTATATTTTGGTAATACTACTCTAACATCATATTTTTCTTTATCAAAGTTCTTCGGAAGGGAACCCACAACATCTGCCAGACCTCCTGTTTTTATAAAAGGTACACATTCTGAAGAAGCAAATAAAATATTTTTCATAGATATAATCCTCCATCTTCCGCGAGTTTATAAAAGAGTTTACTATACTTTGTATTATACCTCATTTCTTGCATAAAGAAAAGTTTTATCTGTGTTTATATTCTAGTTGGATTGTATCTGCAATAAGTGCAATAAATTCTGAATTCGTAGGTTTTCCTTTTCCTGTGCTTACTGTATATCCAAATAGTTCATCTAGCGTATCTAATTTTCCTCGATTCCATGCTACTTCTATTGCATGTCGAATTGCACGTTCTACCCTGCTTGAAGTAGTCTGATATTTCTTAGCTACTGTTGGATATAGTACTTTTGTGATTGCATTTAACACATCCATGTCCTCCACCGCCATCATAATAGCATCTCTTAAATAATGATAACCTTTTATATGTGCTGGGATTCCTATTTCATGGAGCATGTTTGTCACTCGATTTTCTAGATTTTCTTCATAGGTGTTCGTACTTTCCGACGTATCGTCTTGTTTTCTATCTTGGGCATGAAACATTTTTCTTGTCGTTTTTATGCGATTTAATAACATTTGGTTATTAAAAGGTTTCATAATGTAGTATGATGCGCCTTTTTCAAAAGCGTCTTCTGTTATTTTTTCTTGTCCTACTGCTGTAACAACAATAAAATTGGGCCTTTTTTTGAGTGTTGCGTCTTTATTCACCTGTTCCATCACAGATAATCCGTCCATTTTGGGCATAATTAAATCAAGAAGTACTACGTCTGGTTGTTTCCGTTTTATAATTTGACACATTTCTTCTCCATTTTTTGCCTTTCCTACGACACTTAATTCACTGTCCATATTGATAATTTCTTCCAACAAATCAAGTATCTTGTCGTTGTCATCTGCGATGGCCACGTCTAAATGACTCATAACTCATCCCTCTTTCAGACCACTTTCAAGAATGCCCTCTCCCTAAATTATTATATATTCGAAATATACTTATAATCAAGGAAAACATGACACAACTTTTCGACAAAATATGACTATCGCTCAATTTTTTCGTCATTTTCTGTTAATTAGTGCTATTCTTTGAGCATGATAAATTATTCAAAAAATAACTAATAATTTAAAAATTGCAACAAAAAAGGAGATGTTTTTCACATCTCCTTTTTCACATACTTAAGCTTCTACAAACTGATCCTTTCCAACGTTACACAAAGGGCACTCAAAATCGTCTGGAAGATCTTCCCATTTTGTACCTGGTGCAATTCCACCTTCTGGATATCCAGCTTCTTCATCATATTCCCATCCACATACTTCACATACGTATTTCATTCTATCTCCTCCTAATCATTTCTT
>JARIEI010000098.1 GCA_029256845.1 Ruminococcus sp.
TATGGAAGATCATTTCCAATTTGAACTTCCAAGTTTCTTGTAATAAAAAGAAATAACAGAATTGTAATAATTGCCGCTGGAAGTACAATCAAAAAGTTAGCCTTAAACTTGTCTTTCATTTCGCATCCTTGTGTTTTTACTGCTGCAATTGTAGTGTCTGAAATCATCGAAAGATTATCCCCAAACATAGCTCCACACACCACTGCTCCGATGCAAATTGCAACAGAAAAACCTGTCTGTTCTGAAATTCCAACTGCAATCGGTGCAAGTGCTGCGATTGTTCCCATGGAAGTCCCCATAGAGATAGAAATAAAGCATCCAATTACAAACAGCCCTACTACCGCAATCTTCGCTGGTAAAATAGACAGACCAAAATTAACTGTGCTTTCCACCCCACCTGCTGCCGTAACTGCACCTGAAAATCCTCCGGCGCATAGAAAAATCAAAAGCATCGTAATGATATTCTCGTCTCCCGCACCTTTTGCAATTACTCTAATCTTATCTGAAAATTTAAGATCTCTATTTTGTAAAAATGCAACAAAAAGTGCAATCAAAAATCCAACAATCGCTGGCATTGCATAGAAATCTTTCGTAATAATCCCTGCACCTAAAAAAATTACAAGAAATACACCGATTGGTAAAAGCGCAATGGCCCTTCCTTTTGTATTTCCTTTTGTTTGTTGTTCTACCATCTCTTTCCTCCTAAGTATATATAATTCCTTATATACCCAGCTATTTTTTCTGAATATATCCTTTTGCTGTCAATGCTTCCGCACAAAGCACTGCTCCACCTGCGGCTCCACGAACTGTATTATGAGAAAGTCCAATAAATTTGAAATCAAACATACTGTCTTCTCTTAAGCGTCCAATGGATACTCCCATTCCATTTTCAAAGTCTACATCCTGTGTAACCTGTGGGCGATTTTCATCCTCTAAATACTGGATAAATTGCTTTGGAGCACTTGGAAGATTCTCTTCTTGCGGAAATCCTTTAAAGTGGACCAATCGATCAATCAGCTGTTCTTTTGTTGGTTTCTTTTCAAAATTGATAAATACCGCTGCTGTATGACCATTTAACACTGGTACTCGCACACACTGACAAGTAATCTTTGGAAGTTCCGCTTTTACAATCACTCCATTTTCTACTGTTCCAAGTACACGTAACGGCTCTTGTTCACTTTTTTCTTCTTCCCCTCCAATAAATGGAATCACATTTCCTACCATCTCAGGCCAATCTTTAAATGTTTTTCCAGCACCAGAAATTGCCTGATAAGTAGTTGCTACTACTTCTTTTGGCCCAAATTCTTTCCATGCCGCAAGGCATGGGGCATAGCTTTGAATGGAACAATTTGGTTTCACTGCAATAAATCCGTGATTTGTACCAAGACGTTTTCTTTGATCTTTGATCACTTCAAAATGATCTGCATTAATTTCTGGAACAACCATAGGAACATCAGGAGTCCATCGATGTGCGCTGTTATTAGAAACAACTGGTGTTTCTGTCTTTGCATATTTTTCTTCAATCGCGCGAATTTCATCTTTTGACATATCAACTGCACTAAAAACAAAATCAACAGTAGCAGCAACCTTGTCTACTTCATTCACATTTAAAACAACTTTATTTTTTACAGCTTCAGGCATTGGCGTGTCCATCTTCCAGCGATCACCTACCGCTTCCTCATATGTTTTTCCAGCAGATCTTGGACTTGCTGCTACAGTTACAACTTCAAACCAAGGGTGATTTTCCAACAATGCGATAAATCTTTGCCCAACCATTCCTGTTGCCCCAAGAATTCCAACTTTTAACTTTTCCTTCATCCTTTCCATCTCCTTCTCCCTATTTGTACATTTCTGATTAGTTTATCACATTAAAGTATTACTGTCTAGAAAATTTTAAAAAGAATCGACCATTTACTGTCGATTCTTTTGAAAAATTTTGTTTTTTTGTTCTTGTCTTTCTTTGTAAGAATATTCGCATCCACAATAATCTTGTCGATACAAACCATATTGATTGGACAATTCTATAGAACGTTTATATCCGTTTTTCTTCTTAAAATCTGTCTGTAAATATTTTACATGGTATTGTTTTTCTAAGTCTATGCCAATCTGATTTAATTTGTCCGCATTTTTAAGTGGACTGATGGAAAGAGTGGTAGCAAAATAGTCAAACTCTCCTTCTGCTGCAATCTCTGCCGCCTCTCTTAGCCGAAGTTCATAGCATTTAAAGCAACGCTCACCGCCTTCTTTTATATGCTCAAGCCCTTTTGCCATCTGATGAAACTTGTCACGGTCATATGCTCCTGCTATAAACGATACTGGATATTTGAACTTCATGTCTGCAATCAACATTTGTTGCTCTAATAACCTTTTTGTATATTCTCTCTCCGGAAAAATATTCGGATTATAGTAAAAGACGGTGATTTCAAAATAATTGGATAAATATTCCAATACATAACTACTACATGGTGCGCAACAGCTGTGCAAAAGAAGCCTTGGAACTTCCTGCTTTTCTTTTAATGTTTCAAGTAACTTATCCAATTCTTTTTGGTAATTTACATTTCTATTATTCATATTATGTAAGAACCTTTCATAAATCTATTATTTCTTTTCTAGTTTAAATCAATTATTGCGGAAACACAATGTTTTTTCCTTTTTTGAGTGTTACATTGGTATATCCATCTGATTTTGTATATTTAAGAAGAATTTGCTGCTCTTCTTTACAAATAATTTCTAAATAGATCAATTTGTTATTTTCCATTTTAGCAGTAACCTGAATACCACCCTCTCCACGAAAACCTGAAAATCCAATTTTATCGTGTTTCCACCTATCTGGAATAGCTGGAAATAACTTTAATTTTCCATCTCTCATTTGCATCAGCATTTCTTGTAGACCATCTGCTGCAAACATATTTGCCTCTAATGTAAATGGCCGATAATGAAAGGTCGTATATCCACGCTTTTTATAATCTCCATTGAGATGAAATCCGTTTGTCGAACAAAAATTATCCCAGAAAATCCGAAGTTGCTCTGCCGCACCTTCTCCATTTTCAGCAATCGCATACAAATGAGCCATCCACGCAAAAGAAAATCCTACCCACAGACCCGTTCCAAGCCTCTCGTAATCTAAAATCACAGCATCAATGATTTTTTTCTCTTCTTCTTTTTCATAAGTAATTTGATGAAGTGGACAAATTGGCATTGCATTGGATAAATGTCGATGAGATTCTTGTAAAATTTCATTTGGAGAAATCATTAATACATTTCTATCGTCAATTGCAAAATCAGGTAACTTGCGCAAAATTTCTTCGTAATATATGTCATCCTTTTTTCCAAGACGTTTGGAATAATCAATTAACGTTTGATACAAATATCGTAGTAGCGCCAAATCGTAATTACTATTTGGAGTAACCCAAGACGCTGTCTCATCATCGTGAATTTCTGGTGAACTTGAAACTGGTAAATAATACTTTCCATCCACTTCTACTAGCAATGCAGTAATACATTTTGCTGTTTCCTTAAAATAAATCCATGCTCGATTTTCTAAAAAGTCTTGGTTTGCCGTATAACGATAGTAATCATCAAAACTTTTGCATAACCAAATCTGCTGCACAGGAGACAAAGAATACATTGGCCATCCTCCTAACGGTTTTCCATCAATGGTCATAACTCCTGGCAGACAAATTCCTTCCGTCCCATAAAATTTCTTAGCAAATAAAGCCGCCTCATCTTTTAGGTCCCATAAAAAATCTATAAAAGCTTCTCCTTCTTCCAAGTGATCTGCCTTTAAAAAATGCGTGTAGCTAAGTTGTGTATTTAAATCGTTGTGATAATCGCCTTTCCAAGGTGGTAAATTTCCATCATCTGCTGTCCAAACACCTTGAAGTGACATTGGATACCCTCCTTTTCTCGAGCAAGATGCAAAAAGGTAATTTGTAACATACCATTGTTTTTGCATCCACTGATCCGGAATAGAGATATCACTTTTACTCCAATAATTTTTCCACCATTCTACATGGGAATTTCTCCAATATTCATACCCTTGTTCTAACTGATCTTCTATGAACTGTATTCCTTCTTCCAACCAATGTTCTCCATCTTTTGAAGATAGGATCCGATAAAAATAATCTGTTCCTTTTTTCCACATTCTTTCCCCAAGTACAATTCCATAGGTAAAATCTTGATCTACTTGTTGAGTAAACCAAACAATTTTTGCTTCTCCTACTTCTTTTTCTCCTGTTTGCGGAAATGGATATTGTAACTGCTCTAAACTCCCTTGTGAGATCGTTCTTTGTTCCGGATCATAAGTTCCTTTGGCCTTTTCCCCTGTTCCAAATTTGGGATTTTCTAAAGAAACAGAAAGGACAGAGGCATCTGCCTCCGTCCTTATCATTCCCGTTCCTGTCACTGCATGACACATTGTTCGGATTTTCGTTTTATGAATCCCTTCACCAATTGTAATACACGCCTCTGCAGTATCTAAATGTAATGTATGTGAAATTTTTGTTTCTCTTTCCACTTTAAACAAAAGCTTTCCTGCCGGGAGCTTTGTAGGAACTGGATATTGATACGGCGCATCAAAGATCTCACGGATTTTATCTGTATTCTTTTCATGAGCTAACTTTACGAGGTGATGATAAGTAAAATCATCATCCTGTGTATGGCATGGTATAGAGCGATCCCATATATCTGGTCGGTCTAAACTAAATCTTAAACTTTCTGGTTTTCCCCAAATCAGACATCCGATTTTACCATTTCCCAATGGAATTGCTTCATCCCATTTTTCGATTGGCCCATGAAATTTCATTTCCATATTTTCTTTCATACGTCTTTTCCTTTTGTTATTTATACTGTCGATTATATAGCCATAACAATACAATCAATCCACTTAAACCGATTAACATTGTCCCAAGTCCTGCCGGACCTATATTCCTTTGTCCAATTACAACCAATGCAATACAGATAACAAAGACAATTGCTACGATAATCCCGATCAATATTTTTTTTACTTGCTCATTCATAGATTATCCTCCTTATCCTTTCAATCCGCCAAGTGTCATACCTTCTGTTAATTTCTTCTGCAATAAAATGTACACTAAAAGTGTTGGAAGCATAACGAGTACCAAACCTGCATACATTCTTCCATATTCTACAGATGCTCTTTCTGCTGCCATCAAGTTCATAAGTCCTACCGGAAGTGTACTTAAGTTTTCATCTGGCATGATTGTCATTGCTATAATATATTCATTCCAAAATGCAAGGAAATTAAATAAAATAATTGTAACAATACTTGGTTTTGCCATTGGCATAATGATTTTTGTCATTGTACAAAAATATCCAGCTCCATCCATATAGGCTGCTTCTTCAAAATCTTTCGCCAAAGATTTGAAATATCCAGATAAAAGATAAATCGTAAATGGAAGTGCTGTAGATGCATAAACCAATGCTGTCATAAAAATATTATTTAAGAAAAATGGTCTTCCAAATGTTCTTCTTAAAAAGCTATCTCCATTTGATAACATTAGAAAAATTGGTACTACAATGTAGTTTACATTAATGAAAAGACCTGCCATGAACATCACATTCCAAAATTTATTTCCCTTAAACTTAAATCTAGCAAGTACGTAAGCTGCAGGAAGTGCAATTACGATAAGTAATGTAATTGCAAGCACTGTTACAACTACAGAATTTAGCATAAAGTGCCCCATATTTGCCTGTTGCCAAGCTGCCACAAAGTTTTCAAAATGAAGTCCATTTGGCAATGCCCATGGGCTCTCATAAAATTGCTGATTTTCTTTTAAGGATGCCATAAACACCCATACAAGCGGAATAATAATAGAAATCGCAAGGAGAGCCAGCAAAATATAAATAATTACTTTTGCAAATTTCGATGTTGGTTTAATGTTTGTACCTGTTGTGTTCTTTTTCATCTTCTCTCCTCCTTTCTAAAATTCAATTTCATCTCGTTTTGTAACTGCATTTAAAATACCTGCCAAAGCAAACGAGAATACAAATACTACCGTACCAATGGACATACCATATCCATAAGATGAGTTCGTATATGCTTCTTGATACATGTAGCTCAAGAATACATTTGATGCTCCATCTGGTCCGCCTCCGGTCATTGCTTTTACAAAAAGGAAACTCATGTTGATTGTACTAATAATGAAAAATGTAAGTGTTGTACGAATGTTGGTCCAGATCAGTGGAAGCGTAATCTGGAAAAATTGTGTAATTCTACCAGCTCCTTCCAACGCTGCTGATTCATATAAACTTTCAGGAATATTAGCCATACTAGCCATATACATAACCATATAGTATCCAATCGCCTGCCAAATCATGGCAATCACAATACTATAAATAACCAATTTCTGACTACCTAGCCACAAAATCGGATTCTGCTCTCCTTGTGCTCCTCTGAACAAATTGAGAAATGTGTTCATAAGCCCTTTGTCTGGATCGTAAATTGCAGAGAAAATAGCTGCAATAACAACCACTGACAAAATATTAGGGATATAAAATATAACCCGAAAGAAATTCTGTCCTTTAATTTTTTCTCTTGATAGTATTGCCGCAAAAATAAGGGATGTTGAAAATGTTACAACGGTTACCACCACAATTAAAAGAATTGTATTCTGAAATGACTGATAAAACTTAGGACTTTTAAAAAGTGTTGCAAAGTTTTTTAATCCAACAAATGTCTTATCTGCTGTATAACCACCCCACTTAAACATAGACATACGAAATACGTCTATTGTAGGAATGATCATAAATATTACAAATAATATTGCTGCCGGCGCCAGACAAAAGAATACGAATCTTCCTTTTCCTTTACTACGCATAGATTCCTCTCCTCTTCTCTTTTCTTTCCCTGCAAAGTGAGAATATTTTCATTTAAAAGCGGTCGGTATCGAACTACGTCACCGACCGCTCTTTTTTCAACCTGTCGGATATACATACAGGTCTACATCTTATGAATTATTTTTTTAAAGCTTTTCTAAGAAGATCACTATCTTTTTTGATACCGTCAACCCAATCAGCTTTTGTCTTATCACCTGTTACAAGTGAGTTAATTGGATCAAAGAATGTTCCTCTTACTGTAACACCTTCTACTGGATCTGTTGTTGCAAATGCATCCATAACAGCAACTGCTCCTGTATCATATACGCTATAGAATAACTTGTTGTCTCCTTCAAGTTTTTCTGACATACCTTTGATTGGCTGAATTGCATTTGATTTAGCGAAAATTTCTGCTGCTTTGTCTGAATACAAGAATGCAATAAATTCTTTACCAAGATCTTGGTTTTCCGCTTCTTTTGGCATCCAAATCTGCTCAAAGAATGTGTAAGATGCTCTTTCTCCACCTTCTTTTAATGCTGGAAGAGCTGTGAATCCCCATTCAAATCCATCTGCACGTGGAGCGTCTTTCATCTCACCAACAATCCATGTACCATTTGGCACAAAGAGTGCTTTGTTATCAAGTACAAGCTGCTGATTTTTCTGGTAGTCATTATCATTTGCCTGTGCTGGTGTCAATTTGTTTGTATAAGTTGTAAGTTTTTCGATTACATCAAATACTTCCTGTGCTTCTTTTGTATCCCAAGCACCTTCTCCATATTTCAAAGCTTCTGCAAACTGCTCTGGTGTTGTATTTGAATGTAACAATGCATAGAAGAATGCATCAAAGTATCCTGTTGTTGGGTATGTAAAGAGAGCGATATCTTCTTTCGCTGCCTCTTCTCCTAATTTCCACATTTCATCCCATGTTTGTGGAACTTCCCAGCCTTTTTCTTTTAAAAGTGCTGCATTGTACCATAATCCACATGGAGAATAGAACATAGGCATCAAATATGCATGTCCGTCATCATAAGGTTTTACAATTGAGTTGTCTGTGAAACCTGGAAGAATTTTATCTCCAACTTTTGCATCCTCTCCAGGAACTGTCATATCAAGAACATCATTTAAATCTACAACATTGTTATCTTTTACAAATGTCTCTGTAAGTGCTTGTTCTGAACCTACTGAACGCATGATTACATCAGGATATACCCCAGCTTTCATATTAGGTGTAATCTTATCTTCGAGTTTTTTATCGATGGTAAGTTCAACCTTTGTTCCTGTTTCTTCTTCAAATGCAGCGCATACGTCTTTCCACATCTGAGCGCCATATGCTGTCTCAACTGCTGCAACTTTAAGTACCTTTTCTGAATCATCTTTTTTGCTTGGCTTGTCAGCGCTATCTTTACCGCCACATCCAACTACAAGAGATGCTGCCATTGTAGCAATTAAGCCACAAGCAATTAATTTTGAAACAAATTTCTTTTTCATAAATCTTCCTCCTATATTGATTTACCTTATGTTCATGATAACTCATTGCCATGTTTCTTTCTATCATTATCTTGTCTTGGCCATTATATATCTTGCTTTTTTTATTTTTTTTAGTGCATAATTTACTATTTTTTTTTCTTGCATTTTTATCCATTGTAAACTTTGCATAACAGTGTCATATTTTGTCATCGGCAGTGTACGTAAAAACTGATAAAACATTCACTGTTTTTTCTTTTCTTCATAGTTTATATCATACTATTTTTGTGGGAGGAAACCAATGGAATCTATACTAGCATTAGAACATGTAAGCTACGCATACCATTCTCCTGAAGGAGAAACAAAAGCTCTTATTGATCTTTCATTTCATGTTGATCAAGGAGATTTTGTTGCTGTAATCGGACCTTCTGGCTGTGGCAAATCCACCTTACTCTCTATCATTGCAGGTTTATTAAAACCAGAACATGGAACTGTACGTATCCACGGAAAACCCTTAGAAACAAATTCCATTAATATTGGCTATATGCTTCAAAAAGATTATTTATTGGAATGGCGTAGTATCTACAAAAATATTCTTCTCGGTCTCGAAATTCAACATGCTCTTACTAAAGAAACAAAACAATATGCTATGCATTTGCTTGATTTATATGGATTAAGTCACTTTAAACATTCCAAACCTTCTGAACTCTCTGGAGGGATGAGACAACGAGCAGCACTAATTCGTACCCTTGTATTAAATCCTGACTTATTATTGCTTGATGAACCTTTCTCAGCCTTAGACTATCAAACACGTTTAAATGTGGGAGATGACATTGGACAGATTATCAAAAAAGAAAAAAAGACTGCACTCCTTGTTACTCACGATCTTTCCGAAGCAATTAGTCTCGCTAATAAAATCATCATCCTTACAAAGCGGCCTGCCCGTATTGATCAATTGCTATGTCTATCTTTTGACGACAAAAATGATACTCCACTTCGCAGAAGGAACACTCCAGAATTTAAAACGTATTTTAATACATTGTGGGAGGCCTTAAACAAAAATGACTAATATATCTGTTGCGCAACAAACCTACCTTAACGAGCAAAAAAAACACCGCCGAATTGTAGTCTATTCTAGAATTTTTATTTTTATTGGTTTTCTATTGCTATGGGAATATTGTTCATCCACAGGACTTATTGATTCTTTTATCTTTAGCAGCCCTTCAAAAATCGGTCGTTGCTTTTTACAGATGGTAAAAGATCATTCTATTTTTCTTCACATTAGTACCACCTTATACGAAACCATTATTAGTTTTTTCTTTGTTACCTTTTTGAGCATTTTATTTGCCGTTTTACTGTGGAGCAATAAAAAATTATCCGAAATCCTGGATCCTTATCTTGTCATTCTTAATAGCCTTCCAAAATCTGCCCTCGCCCCTCTTCTCATTGTTTGGCTTGGTGCAACAAAAACAACCATTATTGTTGCTGGTGCCTCTGTTGCAATTTTTGGAAGTATCTTAAATCTTTACACTGTTTTTTCATCTGTCGATAAGGAAACCATCAAACTGATTTATACATTAGGTGGAAATAAATTCCATGTATTAACAAAACTAATTCTTCCAGGCTGTGTTCCAGCAATCATCAGCAATATGAAAGTCAACATTGGTCTTTGTCTAGTCGGTGTCATTATCGGAGAGTTTTTAGCTGCACGTTCAGGTCTTGGATACCTAATTATTTATTCTTCTCAAGTCTTTAAAATGGATTGGCTTTTAATGTCGATCGTGCTTCTTTGCATAATGGCAATGGGATTGTATGCGATCATCAACTATATTGAGAAAAAAATAAATCAATAAACGAAAAATGAGTCACAAAATGGAGACTACCAAGTGGTATTGCCCCAATTTGTACTCATTATACATATAGTTAAATATAAGACAATCTCTAATTTTTACTGATTGCTTATGCCATAATTGAATTTCTATTCTAGTTTAGATTTTACTGAAATTTTGCCCAGTAGCCTTGAATAAAGATAAATAAAACGATAAGTGGAAGAATATACGATACATATGCTTTCACCCATTTAGGAAATTGAATTCCTTCCCCTGTGTTTGCTTCTTTCATAAAGTTCTTCCATCCCCATCCATATCGGCTAGTACAGAACAACAAATACACCAAACTTCCAAGTGGGAGTAAATTGTTACTTACAAGAAAATCTTCAAAATCAAGAATATTTCCTCCCATTGGAGTAATTCCACTTAAGACATTAAACCCAAGAATGCAAGGCATAGACAATATAATCACTGCAACCATATTAAAAAATACCGCTTTCTTTCGACTACATCCTGTTAAATCCATCGCAAATGAAATAATATTCTCAAACACTGCAATAATGGTGGATGCGGCCGCAAAGAACATGCACAAGAAGAATAACGTTCCCCAAATTCTTCCACCGCCCATGGCATTAAAAATATTTGGAAGCGTAATAAAAATAAGCATCGGACCACTTCCTGGGTTTACGCCAAAAGCAAAGCAAGCTGGAAAAATAATCAGTCCTGCAATTAACGCAACCGCAGTATCTAATATTGTGATATACACTGCTTCTCCTGTTAATGTTCGTTTTTTATCAATGTAACTACCAAAAATGGCAAGTGCACCAATACCAAGGCTTAGAGTGAAAAACGCTTGACCCATGGCCGCAAAAATGGCTTCTTTCATACCGTTTTCTCTTAATTTTCCAAAATCAGGATACAAATAAAAACGAAGTCCTTCTCCTGCACCCTCAAGTGTACTTGAGCGAACCGCCAGTACCAACATGAGCACTAAAAGAATTAACATCATGATTTTTGTGATTTTTTCTACTCCTTTTTCTAGACCTTGTGCACAAATAGCAAAACACAGAATTACCACAAACATCATGCAGATTGTCATAAGCACAGGACGTTGTGTTAAGTTTGAAAATTCAGTTTCGATAGCCTTAGAATCCATTCCTGTAAATTTTCCTGTTGCCATTTTAATAAAATAGAGAAGCATCCATCCTCCAATTGTTGTATAAAACATCATTAAAAGATAGTTTCCTGCAATGGCACCATATTTATACCAATGCCATTTACTTCCTCTTGGCTCTAATTTATCAAACGATAACGCTGCACTTGCCTGACTGCTACGCCCAACAGCAAATTCCATGACCATAATCGGCAATCCTAAGATCAAAAGAAAGAATAAATAAATTAATACAAAAGCTGCTCCACCATACTGTCCTGTAATATATGGAAATCTCCATACATTTCCTAATCCAATGGCGCATCCTGCCGATATCAGGATGAACCCAAGTCTGGAACCAAACTTTTCTCTCTTCATGCTATAGCCCCTTTCTCATCTCATATTTCGTTCTTTAATACTTCTTTCAAAAGCGTTTCGCTTTAAAGCATTAAAGCAGCATGAAGATATACTATCATAGAGCATATTTTCTGTCAACCTTACATATTTTTATCATAACATGCACATAAAAATTCCAATCGATAAAAATGGACCAAATGCAATCGTCTTCTTGTGCTTTTCTTTTTTTAAGATTTTTAGAAAAATGATATATGCTCCTGCTAAAAAAACACTAATACAAAAGGCACTCCACATTTTTCTTGCTCCAAGAAAGACGCCTGTAGCTCCTGCAACTTTCAAATCCCCCATCCCAAAACTATTGTGGTTAATTTGATTTAATAGAAACATGGGAATACTAACAGAAACGAGTCCAAGTAACTGTTCTGACCACCTCCATTGCTGTAAGTAAATTCCTTTTAAAATTCCAATTATAAAAATAAGGATCACATACAAATTACGAATCTTTCTCTCTTTCCAATCCTGATAAGTAATTAGAGCTAGTATGATCGTCATAAAAACTTTTAACCATTTTTCCAAACTAATCTTCCTGCTGCGATTGTTCTTCCACTTCATAGTATTTGATCAATGCTTGTGTCCCAAGATCCCCACAACCTTCAGACTCCAATTCTTCATAATGGGATAAAACCAAACTTAATGTTTCTAAATTTAATTCACTCATATTAGACTCAATCAATGCAATTTTCATATCTTTCACAAAATGTTTAATAAAAAAGCCTGGTGCATAATCTTTTTCTACAATCTTATTTCCTAAAAGATCCAACTGTTTGCTCCCTGCTGCACCTGTAGACACTGCATCTAGAGCTTTTGGCACATCAAGTCCTTTGGCATTTGCATAAGAAATTGCTTCGCAAACTCCAGAAATCGTTCCAGCTATCATAATTTGATTCATCATTTTACAATGCTGTCCACTTCCTGCTTTTCCTTGATAAGTAATCTTAGTTCCCATTGCTTTAAACAGGGGAATACAAGACTCAAAGTCCTCTTTGTCTCCACCGACCATAATAGATAATGTTCCATTGATCGCCCCAACATCTCCGCCTGTCACAGGTGCATCTAATACATGCATTCCTTTTTTAGTACCTTCTTCATAAATTTTTTCTGAGATTTTAGGACTTGTCGTTGTCATATCAATTAAGTAAGTCCCCTCTTTTACACTATCTAAAATCGTTCCCTCATCAAAATAGACTTCTTCCACATCTTTTGGAAATCCGACCATTGTAATCACTTTATCACAATCTTTTACACACTCATTGATCGTAGAGTGATACACAGCTCCTGAAACAAGAAGATCATTTATTTTTGTTTTTTCCCTTGCGTAAACGCTAACTTCAAATCCTGCTTTCATTAAATTTCTGATCATTGGTTTTCCCATGACCCCTGCACCTATAAATCCTATTTTTTCCATAAACACTTTCTCCTAATATTTATAATTCTGATAGTTCTATTATATCAATTTTATAAAAAATAAAAAGTATAAAATAGTTGAAATATTATTCAAAAAGTTATATAATGATAAAGGTTATTTTGTAAACCAAGCTGAAATAGCTCAGTTGGTAGAGCACTTCACTCGTAATGAAGGGGTCGTCGGTTCGAGTCCGATTTTCAGCTTTTAATAATTGATGTAGTTGTTTTCTACTTAAAAAAGAGGAAGATGCGAAAAGCATCTTCCTCTTTTTATTTGTCATCACATTCCATGTGTACTGTCAGTTGATTGTAAGGGATATCAATTTTTTCTTGATCAAACCTAAGTTTTATCTGTTCCAAAAGTTTCCAACGAACCGGCCAATATTCCTCTGTTTTTACCCATGCACGAATTCCTAGCACCACAGAACTATCTGCTAAGGAGTCTACAAATACCTTGATATCTTCTTCTTGTATAATACCATTTTGTACAGACAAAAGACTTTTCAATATTTCTTTTGCTTTTTGAAGATCTGCCTGGTAGGAAATACCTACTTTTAAATCTAGCTGTCTTTCTGGTTTTGCAGTAACATTTATAATCGTGCTATTTACAAGCGTGCCATTTGGAATAATAATTGTTTTATTATCCAATGTAGAAAGTTTCGTATAAAAAATCTGAATTTCTTTTACTGTTCCTTCTGTTTTTCCACCATTTTCAATAATATAATCTCCCACTACAAACGGCTTCAAAACTAAAATCAAAATTCCTCCTGCAAAGTTTGACAAGCTTCCCTGAAGTGCCAAACCAACAGCCACTCCTGCTGATGCAATCAACGCAGCTACGGAAGAGGATTCCACTCCTAACTTTGTTGCGATCATAAAGATTAAAAGTGCGTACAAGAAAAACTTTAGCATGGAGTCTACAAATTGGGCCACCCCTTTATCTGCACTCGTACGTTCGATGGAATGTCGTACTATTTTACGGATCCATTGAATTATAATTCTACCCACAATAAATAATACTATTACAAGAACAACACGAAATCCAAAATCAATAAGAGCTGGTATATTATCATGAACATATTGAGCAAATCTTCCCGCTTCTTTTGTTACTTCTTCTGCCACTTGCTCTGCTGCTTGAGCGTTTCCTGTTCCATTCATCTTTTGTTACTTCCCTTCATTATTTTAGTTCAAGAAATGCACAGAGATTTCCTCGTTTCTCTCCGGTTGCTCTGTGCGAAAACATAAGGTCGCTATTGCAATGTGTACACACATTTGTAATCGCAATATGCTCTTTTTTGATTCCCGCTTCAAGAAAAATTAGTTCATTCGCTTTCCACAAATTCAATTGATATTGTCCATTTGGTTTTTTGTAAAAAATTTCTTTATGGTAATTTTGCGAAAAATTTTCACGAAACTGATCGATGACTTCTTCACTTACCTCATAACAATCTTGACATATAGACGGTCCTACAGCCGCTAAAATGTTTTCTGGTTTACATCCAAAATTTTCTTGCATACTTCTTATTGTATTGCTTCCAATTTTTCCAACTGTTCCTCTCCAGCCAGAATGAGACAGACCAATCACCTCTTTTACAGGATCCAGAAAAAATAGCGGCACACAATCTGCAAAAAATGTCACAAGACAAAGTTCTTTCACATTTGTGACTAAACCATCTACATTTTCAAAGTCTCTAGGACGAACAATCCCCATTCCACGCTCTTTTTCTGTTACAACCTTCACATTTGTAGTATGGGTCTGGTGTGCAAATACCATATTTTCTGCTTTTACACCAATTGCTCTTCCTATTCGCTCAAAATTTTCTCTTACGTCCTCTTCTCGATCTCCTCGTGTGAAACTTAAATTCAAAGAAGACCAACATCCTTTGCTCACTCCTCCCAATCGAGTGGAAAAGCCATGATGTACAAGTCCTGTATTCTCTAACATTGGATAGGCAAGATACGGTGTATTCCCTTCTACTTCTGTAAAAATATGTTCCTGAGTTTTATAGTTCAATCCGAATCCCATTCGTTCCTCCATTCAATCAAATTCTTGCATCAAAAGCATTTTTTATATGAATGATTTGTTCTCTTTCTATTCCAATCACATCAAAACGACAAGATTTATTTGTGATATGATTTTCTGTTAAATAACAAGATGCACTCCTACTGATTCTCACTTGCTTTCTATTATCCACTGCTTCTAATGCGGTATGATACCAATAGCGATATTTCACCTCACAAAACACAAGATATTCTTGATCGATTGCAATGATATCAATTTCTCCAGCATAACATCTGTAGTTTAACTGAAGAATCCTATATCCTTGTTTTTCTAAATACTGTGCTGCTACCTGCTCGTATTTCGTTCCAATTTGTCTTTTATTTTTCTTTCTCAATTATTT
>JARIEI010000203.1 GCA_029256845.1 Ruminococcus sp.
AGTCGAATTATATTAGTGACAGTTTAAAAGGGAAAGGACTAGGTGAATAAGTATGGACGAATACTCAAGAATTATAATTGAAGAATACTGTATGAATCATCCGGAAACAAAAAAATCTGACTTTTTATGGGAAATGGTTCATATGTCATATGATGTTGCATGTGAACCAGAACCGTGGCAATTAATGCATCTGTCACAACTAATATCAAGAGAAAGAAATCCAGAATTGAGAGCAGCACTGGAAGATTTGGATGAGTTTATGAACGGATATTAAATTGTGTTGTTTTGACTGTATAAGTATTCGTAAAGAACAAGTGAACCGATTTATATAACAAAAAATGGGGAGGGTGACGGAGTATTTATGAATATTGATGCCTTTGAGAAAAGAGAACATGCATTAGAACTTCGTGCAAAAATCATGCAGGCAGAAGAGGAACGGTTAAGCAGAGCAAAGACAAGAAGTATCTCCGAAGCAAGAAAGGAATTGAGAGAACGTGCAAGAACAATATAAAGTGGAGATTCTTCCTACTGCGTGGGAAGATTTGAAATAAATTGAAGATTATTATTTCCTTCAATTTGGTATGGAATCCGTAATGAAAGTTACAGAGCAGATTTTAGACAGTATTGAGCGATTAGAAAGTTTTCCCGACTCCGGTTCTCTGACACCGGATAAATGGCTGAATAAGCAAGGGTATCGAATGGTCATATCTGAAAGGTATGTTTCGATATATCGACAGATAGGAAATAGAGTTTATGTGTATCATATTGCAGACACATAGACGGAATATACAACGTTGTTTTCATGATGGCAAAGATGTGAATATCTTGGTGGAGTACTATGCACAACTTGTTGAAAATCTCTCTAACTATGAAATAGTCAAATGCAAAAACCTTTTAGAGTCAATACGCTGTGAGACGAGAAAACACGAGCTTTTCGTATCTGTCGGTATCTGTTGAAGTGTAATTCTGCAATATTTCATGTGAAAATGGAAAGATAAAACAATATGTGGCAATGGGACTTGCATTAACAACAAAATCTACTGCACGCTATGCCAAAGTTTATAAGAATCAGGAGTTTTATAGATTACCTTTTGAATCTTATTAAATGTTGCTGTATCCCATCAAAAACACTTAACAGGCTAATATACTCTTTTAGAGATTTAAAACTTATAAATATTTCAAAAGGTAAAGTAAAATAGAAATAACTTCTGAACAATATAATGATTTCCCATCTCAACTTAAGAAATTTAAACAGCAATGGTCTAAAAATCTTTGAATTTTATTCAAATATCAAAAAACGCCTAAAATATATGGAATCTTTATACTTTTAGATTGCACGTTATTTATGAGCGTTTTATAATAATCTCGAATATTCTATCTTAGAAATAATATAAAGCAGAAAGGATAAATCAAATGGATTATGATACATATCTCAACAAATGTACTGATATACGAAAAACCAATGAAGCCCTCTTAACTCTTTTTTCTGAAGATTTAAAAAAAGCTGGACTTGGCGAGAAAACGATTAAACGCCATCTTTCCAATGTCGATTTTTATATTAATGAATATCTTATTCTCGCAGATGCACTTCCTATGAAAAACGGTGTGACTATGATTGACGATTTTCTTGGAAATTTTTATATTCGTAAATGCATGTGGTCTACTCCTGCTAACATCAAAACTACAGCAACCAGTATTAAAAAGTTTTATAAAAGCATGCTTGTTCATGAAAAGATTGCTAAATCTGATTATGATCTCCTGTGTATGATTATTAAAGATTCTTTAGAATTATGGCAAGAAGACTGTTCTATCTACAATGATCCTGACGCTCCCAATCCATTTTTTCTGTTTTAGTAGAGGTGATCATGAGACTCTTCCAATCAAAATATTTGGTTTAGACCGCTTTATTTGTAAAACATATGATGTGATTGACCTCAAACTTCTCTTTTAATGCATTTATCACCGGCTCGGTCTGGATAAGATCAGCAAAGCAATCACAGGAGGGTATGATTTTGAGAAAAGAGAACAGGCATTAGAACTTTGTGCAAAAATCATGTAGGAAGAAGAGGAAGGGTTAAGCGGAGCAAAGACAAGAAGTATCTCTGAAGCAAGAAAGGAATTGAGAGAACGTGCCGGAACGATATAAAGTAGAGATTCTTCCTACTGCGTGGGAAGATTTGAAACAAATTGAAGATTATTATTTCCTTCAATTTGGTATGCAATCTGCAATGAAAGTTACAGAGCAGATTTTAGACAGTATTGAGCGATTAGAAAGTTTTCCCGACTCCGGTTCTCTGACACCGGATAAATGGCTGAATAAGCAGGGGTATCGAATGGTCATATCTGAAAAGGGAATTGTTGAGTTTCAAGAAAACGGAGATGGAGGAGAATACAAATGACACTTTCTACAGAAGATGGACAATTATACTATAAACTATGGTTTCCACTACTTGACTATGTAAATGAAAAATATAAAGTGAATGAGAATCTTGCAAAAATGGCAGAAGCTAAAAGTCTGAACCCGAATGAAGTTAAGACTGTAGCAGATAAGCTGTGGGATGATGTAACGGTAATAGACGAATATCTGTCTAGTCTGGGTGATATACCACAGGAACATAAAGCAATAGTTTCCGGATGGAAACGTCGGATCAGAGGAAGATTTGTGTTGGAACGTCATCTAAAAAAAGGATCTATCTTCATTTCTATGGATGATGAGAAGGTGTATCAGGTGAGCGGAATCATATCAAGTTGGGAAGAGATGTTTCCTTATGGGCCAATGCCACTTATGTTGGATGCAACTTTTATGCCATTCAAAGATGTTATTATTTCAGATGGTCTTGTTATGCCTTACAATATCATGCTTGGCAGAAATATGACAAAGACATTTAAGGAAGTGTATATGGCGGCCAAAAAGTCTGGAAGGCTACAAAAGACGCTTTGATTTCACTTTTTGAAATAATTTATATGTATTATCTATGATTTGCTTAAATGGTATTGCCGTTAAATACCAAGTTCTTTGTGAAAATATTTTAATGGTGAATATTTATATCTACGCTGAAATTCTTTTGAATGTAATTTCTTTTGCCCTTTTATATGTTCAACATAATCTTCGACAAATTCAAATGCTTCGTTCTGAATTTTCTGAAGGTTGATCATTGTTTCATTAAACTCATCTTTATCTACAAGAGCATCGTTACTATCAATATAATCTGTCTCTTGTAAATTCATATATCTCCTTCAGGTGCAAAAAACGAGAGATCTTTCGACCTCTCGTTTAAATTTTTCATCACTCGGTCATTTTTTATTTTACCGTCCTGTCTTAATCGTCACAGGACTCATCGAGATGAAGAGGAATTTTTTGTTCCTACCATTGTTATATGTCATTCCTTTCAAAAATACAATGTATTATTTCTAAATCATTTGAGTCCATTTCTGTAAGAGGCAATTACGCACTACTAGAGATGTTTGAGTTATCAAAATTTTATTAAATTACTTTACGTAATAGAAGCTATTTAGCATATTTTTGCACGAGAGCTTCTAATTCATTGTGCGTATTTGCAATCACATCTTGCACATTTAAATCAGATTCTAAAAGTCTATAAATCCATTTACAAACAATTTCATCAATTCCATATTGTGGTATGACACGACCGTTGGACAATTTGGGTAGTACAGTGGGTTTTGTTTTATCATAAATAGAACGATAAAGTGGCAGCTAAGGATACAACTCAATTAATAATAGTTGTTGATTAAGATAAGAGGCTGTTTCACTGAGTGGACAGCTTCTTTTTGCATGAATTTTCATGAATCAGATAAACTAAAATCAAAAGAGGGAAGTATGTACACTAATATGTGCATATGATAATATATTTATATAACCAAAAGGGAAGGTGATTTGTAATGAACAAAATTGTATATGAGATTATGCATATGAACAGAAGAGTAGCTAAAATAGATGAAACAGGATTTTGCAAGGTTTATTACAAAAGTTTTATGCCTTATAATCTGTATCTAGAAGAAGAGGAAGATATTGATGCTCTAGTCAATAATATTACAAATTTTAATTACTGGTGTGCAACTAGGGTACTTACGTTAGATCGAGTTTATGCAAAAGAGATTTTAAATAGTATTGGAATGA
>JARIEI010000134.1 GCA_029256845.1 Ruminococcus sp.
TTGACAAAAGCAATTGCTTATGGATTGTCAGTGTTGGAAGTTAATGCTTCCATGGGATTGATTGTAGCAGCCCCAACCGCTGGATCATGTGGTGTCATTCCAGGAATTCTATTATCCATGCAAGAAACTTATGGATTTACAGATGAACAGATGTTAGAGGGGTTATTAACTGCCTCGGCAGTCGGCTATTTATTTATGAGAAATGCTTCTGTTTCTGGGGCACAGGCAGGATGTCAGGCGGAAGTAGGAGCTGCTTCTGCTATGGGGGCAGCAGCCATTGTAGAACTTCTAGGTGGAACACCGAATCAGGCATTACATGCAGCTTCTATTGCAATTTCGAATCTGCTTGGGCTTGTGTGTGACCCTATTGGCGGGTTGGTAGAGTCTCCTTGTCAAAGTAGAAATACAGTTGGAATTTCCAATGCCTTTGCGTGTGCACAGATGGCATTAGCAGATATTACACATGTGGTACCATTCGATGAGATGCTTCAAGTGATGTTCACAGTGGGACGCCGAATGCCAGTGGAACTTCGAGAAACTGCATTGGGTGGAAATGCAGCCTCGCCGACAGGATGCAAGTTTCATTGCTGTCCTTCATAAAATGCAAAGGTAAACAATATTTGAAAAGAAAGTGGATGCTATGAAGAAAATATGGATACTTCTTACCTCTATATTAATCGTAATCGGATTGGGAATTGGGGGATTTCTACTTTACACGGTAAATACCCCAGAGTATGCGTTGCTAGAAACGATGTCAGACTTCAAAAAAGATGGTGTAGATGGTCTTCGGGAGCATATGACAGAAGACGCATGGACAAAGGTTGAAAAAATAAAAGACATTGCAGAAAATCCGTGGATGCAAAAATTGGCAGCGTTATTTCCGGAGCAAAGTGAGGAATTATTCTCTAAAATTGACAATATGGAGTGGAACATCAAAGATATCTTAAAAGGGAAAGAAAGCTCAGAAGTTATCCTTGAATTTACCGATGGAGAAAACATAAAAGGAACCATTTCTATTGAATTGATTAGAGAAGATCATAAATGGAAAATTGATCAGATAAGATGGCCGAAATTCGAATGATCATTTTGATAAAATAAAATTGAATAAAAAAACATAAAAAATCAAGAGAAAATTGTGTACTTTTTCGAGAAAATAGTGTAAACTGTCAAAGACACTCTTGTTTTTGAACAAAATCACTATTTTACCCAAGGAGGAAGTATGAAAAAGAACAAGTTGTATAAAATTTTCTCGTACATACTGGCGGCATCTGTAGTTGCTACGTCAGTACAAGTACCAGCAAGCAAGTCTTATGCAAAAGAAGAAGCAAAGACAGATTTAAAATTATGGTACGATAAAGCAGCAAAAGATAGTTATCAAGGTTGGGAAGAATGGTCTCTTCCAATTGGAAATAGCGCAATTGGTGCTAGCGTATTTGGGGGAACGGACACAGAACGTATTCAGCTCAATGAGAAATCTCTGTGGTCAGGTGGACCAGCAAAAGGAAGAGATTATAAAGGTGGAAACATCGAAGAAAAAGGGCAAAATGGTGCAGTGCTAAAAGAAATTCAAAAGAAGTTTGCATCAGGAGATGTAAAAGGTGCAGAAGCACTTTGTAATCAAATGGTTGGTGTCAGTGATGACAACGGAACCAATGGATATGGTTACTATTTAAGCTATGGAAATATGTATTTGAAGTTCCACAACAAGGGAGAAGTTACAAAGTATACAAGAGACTTAGATTTAAGAACTGCCGTTGCAAGCGTCAATTATGAGCAAGGTGGAGTACACTATACAAGAGAAAACTTCGTGTCATATCCAAACAATGTTCTCGTTACTAGAATTACAGCGGATCAAAAGTCCAAACTAAATTTTGATGTACAAGTAGTGCCAGATAATGAGAATAAAAACGATGGCAATAAAGAGACTGGAAAACGAACATCTAAAACAACAGTAAAAGATGGAACGATCCAGATTAGTGGAGAGTTATCGGATAATCAATTAAAATTTTCTTCATATACAAAAGTAATCAATGAGGGTGGAAAATTGACAGATGGAACGGATGATGTGAAAGTCAAAGATGCAACGTCTGTTACCATCATTACATCTATCGGAACGGATTACAAAAATGAATATCCGAACTATAGAACAGGAGAGTCAAAAGAGGAGCTAGATGCGTTAATAAAAGGATATGTAGATACTGCATCTGGCAAAAACTATGATGATTTAAAAAATACACATATTAATGATTACACAAGTATCTTTGGAAGGGTTGATTTAAATATTGGTCAGGCAGTTTCTGAGAAAACAACAGATCAATTATTACAGGCATACAATCAAGGGAACGCCAGTGATGCAGAGCAGCGTTATTTAGAAGTGTTATTATTCCAGTATGGAAGATACTTAACAATGGGAGCTTCAAGAAATGCTCCAGAGAATAATCCAAGAAGAGCGACCCTTCCATCCAATCTTCAAGGAATTTGGGTTGGAAAGAATACATCTGCATGGCATTCTGATTATCATATGAATGTAAATCTTCAGATGAATTATTGGCCAACTTACTCAACCAATATGCATGAATGTGCAGAACCATTGATTGATTACGTAGATTCTTTAAGAGAACCAGGACGTGTAACTGCAAAAATTTATGCGGGAGTGGAAAGTTCTGAAGAAAATCCAAATGGATTTATGGCACATACACAAAACAACCCATTTGGATGGACTTGTCCAGGATGGTCATTCAACTGGGGATGGTCACCAGCAGCGGTACCTTGGATTCTTCAGAACTGCTGGGAATATTATGAATTTACAGGCGATACAGAATTTATGAGAACGAAGATCTACCCAATGCTTAGAGAAGAAGCAATTTTCTATGATCAGATTCTTGTAAATGAAAAGACAGGTGGGGAAGATGATGGAACATGTACGTTAGTTTCTTCTCCAAGTTATTCTCCAGAACATGGACCAAAAACAGCAGGAAATACATATGAACACTCCTTGATTTGGCAATTGTATCAAGATGCGATCACAGCAGCTAATATTTTAGGAGAAGATCAAGCACTTGTAGAAACATGGAAGAGTAAACAAGCAAGATTAAAAGGACCAATTGAGATTGGTACAGATGGACAGATCAAAGAATGGTATACGGAAACATCTTTAGGAAGTATTCCATCAGAAGGGTATGGACATAGGCATTTGTCTCATATGCTTGGATTATTCCCAGGAGATTTGATTTCTCCAGACAAACCAGAGTTGTTTAAAGCAGCAAAAGTTTCTATGCAAAACCGTACAGATAGCAGTACTGGATGGGGAATGGGACAGCGCATTAATACATGGGCAAGACTTGGTGAAGGAAATAAGGCACACAAGTTAATTCGCGATTTATTTGCGGGTGGTATTATGACCAATCTTTGGGATACACATAAACCATTCCAGATCGATGGAAACTTTGGATATACATCTGGTGTAGCAGAAATGTTGTTACAAAGCAATCAAGGATACTTAAATCTTCTTCCAGCACTTCCAGATGTATGGGCAAATGGAAATGTTACAGGATTGGTAGGAAGAGGAAATTTTGAAGTGTCTATGTCATGGGAAAATAGACAATTAAAAGAAGCATCCATTTTATCAAACAATGGTGGAAAAGCAACGGTACAGGTAAAAAATGCTTCTCTTGCAACTGTAACAGACGCAAATGGAACAACCATTCCAATTGAAGCAGTATCCAATGATAGAATTTCTTTTGATACACAGGCTGGACAGACTTATAAAATTACAAATATTCCATCTCATGCAATTATTCCTATTCCACAGAATTTGAATGCAGAAAAAGTAACACAAGACCGTGCAATGCTTTCTTGGGATGCAGTGGACGTAAAAGGAGAAGCGGTTACATATAACGTTTATCGTCAGATAGAAAAAGGCGAAGTGAAGAAAATTGCAACAGGTGTGGTAGGAACTTCTTATGAAGATTTAACTTGTTACGACGAACTGGGACAAGTTTCTTATCAAGTATCTGCAGTAGCAGCAAAGACAGAATCAAAATTAAGTCCAATGCAGCAAGTGTCAGACTTAAGAGAAATGTCAGGAATGATTGATAATACAGATTCTAGAGTAAAATACAAAGGAAAATGGGGAAACTGGAAAGATCCAAAGAACTATGGCGGATCCATTCAATATCTTAATCAACCAGAAGGTGGAGAGACAGTTGAGCTTACCTTTGTGGGTACTGGAATCAAAGTGATTACAGCAACAAATAAGGATAGAGGTAAATACGAAGTAGTGATTGATGGAGAACGAAAAGATACAATAGATACCTATTCGGATACTTCTAAAAGTCAGGTTGAAGTTTATAAAGTGGAAAACTTAAACCATAAAAAACATACAATCACATTGAACGTGTTAAACGAAAAACAAGATGCATCAACAGGAACAAAAGTTGAACTGGATGCATTTGAAGTGCTTGACAATACAGTAGTGACACCAAACAAACTGACCGTATCTACAAAATCTGGAATTACGGTTATTGGAAAAGCAAATAGCACGGTTCAGATGGAAGCGACAATTGAACCAGAAGACGCAAAGGATCAAAGTGTAACGTGGAGTAGCTCCAATAAAGATCTTGCAACCGTAGATGAAAATGGACTTGTGACGGTGAAAGCACAAAATGGTACCGTAGATATTACGGCAACGTCAAATGCAGATCAAAGCATTACAGGAAAAGTCACCTTAGAAGTTGCCATTGCAGGACAACTTCCAGATAAAGAAACCATAGTAGATGATGGGACATTACCAGAAAATGGCGGAAATAATGGAACCATGAATCAAGAGATTAAATGGAATGGCTCATGGTCAAACTGGGCAGGAGAACGTGACAAGCATTACGGCGGTACAAAGACAGAGTCTTCCAATGAAGGTGATTCTTTTGAGTACACCTTTACTGGAACAGGTGTCGAGCTTTATGCACAAAAGCATGCAAATTTTGGAAGCTTTGACGTGAGTATAGATGATCAAGCAGCTGAGAATGTTTCTTTAGACGGAAGCTCAAATGGTGATCCACAGCAGTGTATTTATAAAAAACATCAGTTAGACAATGTGCAGCATAAAATAACCGTTACAGTAAAAGAACGTGCTGGAAAAAAACAAGGCAATTTGGATTATATAAAAATTTTCTCTCCAGCAGAAGAAAATCAATTAAAAGACAAAGCACAGTTACAAGATGTGATCACAAATGCATCAGAGCTTGTTGAAGAATATTATCCAGTAGAACTATGGTCTGTATTTAACACAGCGTATGAAGAAGCGGTCGCAACTATGAATGCGAAGGATGCAACAGATGAAGCTATTACAGCTGCAAAAGAAAAGCTACAAAAGGCTGTGGACCAGCTTGGACAGCCACAGATTCCAGCTCCAGAGATTAAAGAAGAAACAGGAAAAGTACTTCTCACAGAAACAACTGCAGTTGTTTTAAAATGGGATAAAGTAGACAAAGCAACAAAATATAAAGTGAGTTATAAAGACGTTACAGTTGATACATTAGCAGAACCAGAAGAATTTGAAACAGAGACAAATTCTATCAAAATAACAGGGCTTGAACCTGCGCATACTTATGATTTCTACGTGTATGCATTTAATGGCGATGTAATGTCTGAAAAGTGTATCGAAATCAAAAATATTACAACTGAAGCAGGGGAAGACAAAGAAGCACCAGGAAAAGTTACAGATGTAAAAGTATCCTTGAAAAAAGGCCAAGTGGTACTTCAGTGGAAAGCACCAGAAGATCAAGATCTTGCAGGATTTTATATCTATTTAAATGGAGTAAAACAGGCAGAATTAGAAGCAACAGAGTCGTCTTACCAGATCACAGATATGAAACCAGGAGAAACAAGAGATTATAGAATTGTTTCTTTCGACAAAGATGGAAATGTATCTGCATCAGAGCAGGTTGTTGTTACATTGCCAGAAGTACAGACAATTGTTGCAGTAGAGTCACTTGCGGGAAAAACAGTAGCACAAGGAACAAAATTTGAGGATTTAGGACTTCCAAAAACAGTTACTGTAGAATTAGATGGAAATCTTAAAACAAAAGTGGAAGTGAAATGGAACAAAGAAACCTACAAAAAAGACGTAGCAGGAGTGTATGAAATTGTAGGAGAACTAATAGTAGAAGGAGCTTTGGAAAACCCTGGAAACTTGACTGCTAAAATTGAGGTAGAAGTGGAAGCACAAGGTGGAGGAACAACACCAGACGGAGGAACAACACCAGGTGGAGGAACAACGCCAGGTGGAGGAACAACACCAGACGGAACGGTACCTAATAAACCAGATAACACGAAACCAAATCAGTCAGGCGGAAGTACACAAGAAGGGAATCAAGGAAAACCATCTAGTACACAAGCTAATAACAAACCAACAAAACCAAATGGGAAAAACTCACCAAAAACTGGAGATTACACAACGGTTGGAGTGTGGACTATTTTACTAGTTGGATCAGGTATTGTTTTATGCTTGATTTCACTTAATAAGAGAAAAAGACAACATTAACATAACAAAAGTGGGGGAATGGCAAGGCCATTCCCCCAATCTATTTTCATAGAATAAGTATTAAAGAGAAACACTCTTCATTAATTCTTCAACGAGCTCTTTGGATACGACTTCATATGCGTATGCATTAGAGGAGCAATATGCATATGAAACTTGTGCTCCGCAAGTGGTAGGATCCTGATTCCAATCTTTGCAAGAACTGTGAATCTGGTGGATATTGGTGGCTTCCATCAGTGCTAAGCCATTGGTAGCATTTACTCCACTTCCAGCAAGAAGTTGGATTTGCTTTCCATAACGATCTTGCAATTGTTTCAAAAGAGGAGCCCCGTCCATTGCCTTTGCTTCTAGACCACTAGTTAGGAGTCGATTAACTCCAAGAGAAATTAAAATTTCTACGGCCTTAAAGGGATCTTTTACACAGTCAAAGGCGCGGTGAAATACAGCTTCTTTTCCATAAGAATGAATAAGGTCTACGAATGTTTTTGTACGTGCAACATCAATGGAGCAGTCCGATAAAAGAAACCCAAACGCGATTCCATCTGAGCCATGTTCTAATAATAGCTTACAGTCTAAAAGCATGGATTCATATTCGGAATCACTGTAACAAAAACCAGCTCCACGGGGACGAACCATGGAAACAACGTTTAAGTCAGTAGTTTGCTTTGTTAACACAAGACTACCAAGACTAGGTGTGAGACCACCTAGAAATAAAGCTTGATTAAGTTCAATACGCTTTGCACCACCAAGCCAAGCTTGGTAGGCATCTTCATAGCTACCGCAACATATTTCTACTATTTTTTCCATAATCATTTCCTTTCTACTTTATAAAAGAGAATATCTATATTATAATACAAGAAAAGGCAAAGAGGAAAGAAAACTTTGCAGAAGGAGGCCATTATGAGTGTAAAATTTTGTGTATGTAAACATTGTGGTAACATGGTAGAGATGATAAAAGATACAGGAGTACCTGTGGTCTGTTGTGGAGAAAAGATGGAAGTTCTTACGGCAAATACGCAGGAAGCCAGTCAAGAAAAGCATCTTCCAGCTGTAACAATTGTTGGCAAAGAAGTTAAAGTAAAGGTGGGATCTGCTCCGCATCCAATGCTAGAGGAACATAGCATTTTATGGGTATATTTAGAAACAGAACATGGTTGTCAGAGGAAAGTTCTAGTGCCAGGAGAAGAACCAGAAGCAACCTTTACCTTGAATGAAGATATTCCAGTAGCAGTTTACGCATACTGCAACATTCATGGACTGTGGAAAACGCAGTTATAGGAGAGACTTCATGAAACGTAACATCGATATGAATGAAATTTCAGATGGAAAGCTCTATACATCCAATGACATGGCAAAAATTGATTGCCATGGTTGTAAAGATTGTTCAGACTGTTGCCATGGGATGGGAGATTCTATCATTTTAGATCCGGCAGATATCTACCGGATTTTTCTAGGAACAGGAAAAGAGTTTGCAACACTCCTCCAGGAAAAGAAGATTGGACTAAAGGTTGTGGATGGTTTGATTCTTCCCTATTTAAATTTGTCGGGCAAAGGAGAAGGGTGTTCTTATTTAAATGCTCAAGGAAGATGTAGCATTCATGCTCATCGTCCAGGAATTTGTAGATTATTCCCACTTGGAAGAGTGTATGAGGAGTATGGCTTTCGCTACTTTTTGCAAACCAAAGAGTGTTCTTGTCAAAACAGAAGTAAGATGAAAATAAAAAAATGGTTGGAAATGCCGCATTTAAAAGAGTATGAACAGTATGTTTTATTATGGCATCAGTTTTTGATGGCTTGTGAAGAGGAAGTTTCAAATCTTAATGAGCAAGAACATCAGATCCTTACCACTTATCTTTTGCGTCACTTCTATCAAACGACATATAGTGCAAAAGAAGAGCTCATGTTTTATCAAGAATTTAAACGTCGAATGGAGTTGGCGAAACAGACACTTGGAATTATTTTTTAGTAAAATTTAGGTATTAGGAAATCGAAAAGAAAGAAGGAACATGATTATGAGAAAGGTGGCAGTTGAGGAAGCTGTAGGGCTAGAATTATGTCACGACATTACCGCAATGCGGGATGGATTTAAAGGTGCGGAATTTAAAAGAGGTCATATAATTCAAGAAGAAGATATTCCAAGACTTTTGGATATTGGAAAGAAAACAATCTTTGTCTGGGAGGAACACGCAGGAGAGATTCACGAAGAAGATGCAGCACGACGTATGGCTGCCATGGCTCCAGTAGAAGGTGCTTATTATACAGAGCCATCAGAAGGGAAAGTCCTTCTTTTGGCAAAAGAAAGAGGAATGTTTCGTGTAAACACTTCCCTTTTGAATCAAATTAACGGCATTGGAGATTTGACCATTGCTACATTACCAGATCATTATCCGGTTGAGGTAGGGGCACGTCTTGCGTCCATGCGTATTGTGCCATTGGTGACAAAAGAAACACAGATTCTAGAAGCAGAAGCACTTTGTAAAGAGAAAAACCTTCTAGCGTTATATCCATATCAAAGCAAAAAAATCGGAGTGATCATTACGGGATCCGAAGTATATACTGGACGCATTCAAGACAAGTTTGAACCAGTTGTACGGGCAAAAATGAAGCAGTATCCAGCAGAGATTATAGGGATTACTATCTGTGATGACAAGTTGGATATGATTGTAGAAGCGGCAAAGACACACTTAGAAAACGGAGCTGACTTTCTGATTTTTACAGGGGGAATGTCGGTAGATCCAGATGACCTAACACCAACGGCGATTCGTCAACTTGGTGCAGAGATTGTGACCCATGGGGTTCCAGCACAACCAGGAAATATGACCTTAGTTGCATATCTTGGAGAAGTTCCAATTCTTGGCGTTCCAGGTGCCGCAATTAATCTTCCAACGACGATGTTTGATGTACTTCTTCCCCAGATTTTTGCGGGAGAGAGGTTTACAAAAGAGCAGTTGATTCGATTAGGAGATGGAGGCTTATGTCAGATGTGTAAGACTTGCCATTACCCAAATTGTACCTTTGGAGGATACTAAGATGAATGAAAAAACAGCAGCAGTGATTACTATTAGTGATAAAGGCTTCCGAGGGGAACGAATAGACACCAGTGGGCCAGCTCTTTGCAATCTTTTAGAAGCGCAAGGCTGGATAATAACGTATACAACGATTATCCCAGACGAAGTTAATGAGATTAAAAAAGAGCTTATTCAATGTGCGGATCAGAAGAAAGTTGCGCTTTTGCTTACAACAGGTGGAACGGGATTTTCTCCAAGAGATTTGACACCAGAAGCCACAAAAGAAGTGTTAGAGAGAGAAATTCCAGGAATCCCTGAAGTGATGCGTCTTGAGAGTATGAAAATTACGCCAAATGGATGTTTATCTAGAGGAGTGTCTGGTATTCGAAAACAAACCTTGATTCTCAACTTGCCGGGGAGTGAAAAAGCAGCCAAAGAAAACCTTTGTGCAGTGCTTCCTTCTATTGAACATGGTGTAAAGATGATTCGCTCAAAAGGATCAGCAGAGTGCGCACAACAAGTACAGGAAAGAGCAAAAAAGAAAAGTCCGTCCATGGATGCATGGATTCGGGAAGCCAAACAAGACAAAGATGCAGGAAAATGTGGAATGTATCTTTTTCACAATGGTGTCGTAAGAGAAACGGCGAAAGAACAAGCACGTTTTGGAATCCCAAAAGAACATGTGCAAGGGATGTATTTTTCATATCAAGAGGACAAAGTAGAAGAAGCAGTTGAAAGAGCAAAACAAATGCCCGGAATCTTTCATGTTAGGGTATGGCTCAATGAAGGAGAATTAAAAGTCGGAGACGACATTATGTATGTTCTTGTCGGAGGCGATATTCGTCCCAATGTAATTGACGCACTTCAAAGCCTTGTGGAAGAGTTAAAGACAAAATGTGTAGTAGAAAAGGAGAGATAAGATGGCATTTGAAACACTGGCCGAAACATTAAAAAAGAATGGTTTTACAGTATCAATTTTTGAAACAAAAGAAGAAGCAGCAGAGTATTTGAATCGCACCATAGATGATCGTACCATTGGGTGTGGAGGATCTATGACACTACAGGAGTTGGAGATTCTTCCGCGTCTTGCGACTCACAATGAAGTGTTTGCACATAAAGCAGGGGCAAAGGATGCAAACCAGATTATGGAACAGGCGATGAAGGCAGAAGTATATCTTATGTCTGCGAATGCAATTTCGGAGCAAGATGGAGCAATCCTTAATATAGACGGGATGGGAAATCGTGTTTCCTCTTCGCTATATGGACATAAAAAAGTCTATATGGTGGCTGGAAAAAATAAAATCTCACCAGATTTTCACAGTGCTTTGATGCGACTTCGAAATGTAGTTGCACCAAAGAATGCGCAGCGATTACAAAGAAATACTCCATGTGCAATCAAAGGCGACCGCTGTTATGATTGCGATTGTAAAGATCGTATCTGTAATGCACTGGTTGTTCATTATAAGAAAATTCGATCAATGGATATGGAAGTAGTGCTGATCAATGAAGAGTTAGGGTATTAAAAGTGAAACGCCATTTTATGGCGTTTCATTTTTGTTTCCAGAAAAACGTTGTTGAAAATAAGACAGATAGCTTTTATAATGAAGTTGGAATCTATACATAAAAGGATAGGATTACTTAAATATAGAAAAGAAGTTTATGAAGAAAGAAAACGAAGGAGAAATGATATGAGCAATTCCAAAAAGAAACAGACGCATCGTTTTGTTAGTATGCTCCTAACCCTTAGTCTTGTGATTACTACGGTGTGCGTACCTCTTCCTGGGCTACTACTTGATACATATGCATCGGATCAAAAAGAAGCTTCCACAGAATCAAAGCGATTACCTCAACCAGTGCAGGAGCCAGAAGATGAGAGACAGATTGTAAAGATTACAGATGAAAGTCAGCTTAGTAACACGAAGAAGGGCATCTATTATCAACTACAAAATGACATTATTTCTACAGGAACAGATGAGAATTTCCAGGGAATTTTAGACGGGAATGGACATACAATTACTTTAAAAGGAAAACATCTTTTTAATCGTGTAGAGAAGGACGGAATTGTTCAAAATGTACATTTTTCCGGCACAGTAGGTGAGCAGGGAGTAGAAGACGGACCACTTGGAGAGGTTATAAGAGGTGCTGTTTTGAACTGTTCTTCAGCTGTTACAGGAGCAAATGCAGTTGGGTTTGCAAAGCAAATGGAAGGCGGAATCCTTTCTAATTGTATTGCATATGGAAAAGCCGAAAAAGGCGCAATTTTAAGCATATATGGCAAAGATGAGCGGGACGCAAAAGAGAAGAAAGCGCTCAAAGGTAAGATAGTGTCTACTTATTGGATCCCAACGGATAAGGATCCACTAATAGATGAAAAAGATCTATTGGAAGGTTCCACTCAAAAGACAGAAGCAGAATTAAAAAGCAAAGAGCTTGTGAAAATTCTCAATGAAAACAAAGGAACTTATGGGACAACCTGGGGACAAAATGGAACGACAGGATATCCATATTTTGGGGAGGATCAAACATATCAACCAGAGGAAACCCAAGGGATCACTCCTGCGGACACAGAGAATCCAAAGAAGGTAGAAGAAACAAAAAGCACTCCAATTCAAACAACGCCTGTAAAAGCTAAAGAGCAACAAAATCCGGCAGACATTTTAGAAATGGTAAAGAAAGGAAAAGATGCAGCTGCCAAGTATTTGCTTGACCAACATAAAGACCAAGGATATCAGTATGGAAATGAGTGGGAAATCTTTAGCTTACTTCGTGGAGGATATAGTATTCCAGAACAAGAATTAGAAGCTTATTACCAGTCTGTTGTAAAAGAAGTAAAGACATGGAATGAGACAGTAAAGCCTACAGATGTTGAACGAGTTCTATTAACGCTTCTCATCATGAAAAAAGACATTACCAACATAGAGGGAATCAATCTTGCTTCATTCATTTCCGACAGTCCCAAACTGGCGGAAGGCAGCAATGAATTATGTTGGGCGCTCCTTGCTTTTGACGCAAATGGAACCAACATTCCAAAGGATGCTGTATGGACGAGAGAGAACATCGTGGCAGAGTTATTAAAATGGCAGAATGAAGACGGCGGTTTTCCGTTATTTTTAAAGGGAGAGTCAGGTATTGATACTACGGCTATGGTATTACAATCCCTTGTGCCTTATCAAGAACAGACAGAAGTCAAAGAGACGATCGACAAAGGTCTGACTTATCTGTCCAATGCTATTGGGCCAACGTTTGATGGGGGCAATACGCAAGCGACGGCACAGGTGCTTTTAACATTATCCGTTCTGGGAAGAGATGCAAGCACCGATAAAGAATTTTCTACAAAAGAGAACAATCTCGTTATGAGTTTGCTGACATATTTGGTAGAGGGTGAAGGCTTTCAATATACAAAAGATTCGAAGAAAGCAAATCCAATGGCGAATATTCAAGCTTTGCAAGCATTAGATGCATATGAGCACTTTGCGACAAATCAAGATCGTTACTGGAATCTTCCAAAAGTCGAGGAAAATAAACAACCACAGTCTCAACAAGAGTTGCAAGTGAAACCTAAGCCGGCGCAAAAAGATGGAAAAGTTGTTGTTAGCGTAGAACGATTTACTATTGGACAAGGATACTTTAAAGAGCCAGTGCTTGTTTCATTTCAAGCAGGAGAGACAGGACTTGACTTACTAAAAAAGGTGATTGGTGCTTCTAATTATGTAGGGGAAGATACCAATGTTCAGGGGATTAAAGGAGCAGACGAAGGTTCAAAGAAAATTGCAATCCCAGCATATATCACAAAAATGGGAACAGATGCTCCAACTACAGAAAGTGTGAGAACTTATTATGAGGAAGAAGGAAAAGAGCGATTTGAAGCAGGAACATTAGGAGAATCAACCTACTTCCCTTCTTCAGGATGGAGATATACAGTCAATGGTGCAAGTCCAATGCTTGAGATTGGTGCATATGAACCAAAAGATGGAGATGTAGTTCGATTCCAGTACACGCTATATGGACAAGGAGCCGATCTTACAGGAATCATGCAAGGAGAGGAACAACCATCAGTAGTGATTTCTGATAAAAATCCTTTGACCAAATTGTTGGCTGAAGTAAATGAAAAGAAAGAAGAACTGCTTAAAAAGAAAGCACTAAAAGAGGCATATAATCGTGCAATGGAATTAATGCCAGATATGACAGCACCACAGGAAAAGGTGGATGCGGCTATGGAAACACTACAAGAAGCCTTGAAAAAAGAAGAAGGAGAGGTTAAGCCAGAGAATCCGCAACAGCCAGAGCAGTCAGAAACACCAGAACAGCCACAGACACCAGACGAAACATCTTATGTTAGACCGGTTGTATTAACAGACCAACATTCGGGAATCATTCTAACAGGACACAATCTAGAACGTTCCATGAGTCTTCAAGTAACCCCTCTAACAAATACAGATAAACAAGTGGAGCTTATGCAAAACGAAGTGTCCAAAGCACAGTGGATCGTGCGGCTTAACCAAATTCAGTTAACGAAGAATGGTACAGAGATTACCGACCATGGAACCGTTACGTTGTATTTACCATTAAGCAAAATTTATACAGGAAGTCGCATGACAGTCATTCATTGCGTAAATGGAAAAGTAGAATTTTTAAATGGAGAAGTAATTGATGGGTTTGTGAAGATTGAAGTGCCTGATCTTCAAGGATTTGGAATTATTATAGAGCCATCTTCTATGACGGGGATTTATAAGAAAATCGCATAAACCAAGGAAAGGACATTGTGCAAGGAGTAAAGAAAATGAAAAAAACTATATATAGACTACTTTCTCTAAGTCTTGCAATTATGCTTTGTCTTTCCGTACCAATTACGGGGAAGGCACAGGAAGTAGATCATATTGCAGCGTTAAATAAGGCAGAAGATTATCTAAGGTCTAAGATTGTAGATCCTGCCGTAGGAAAGACAGGCGGAGAATGGGCGGTCATTGCCATGGCACGAGAAGGACGCTTAACAGAGCGTGCAAGAACAGAATATTTAAAAAATTTACAGTATGTGTTACAACAGAAAAAAGGTGTGTTACATACTACCGAATATATGGAATACTCTCGGACAATATTGGCGCTTACTGCAATTGGTACAGACCCTAAAAAGGTCAATGGCTATGATGTGTTGGCGCCACTTGGAGATTTTAACAGTGTAACAAAACAAGGAGTTCAAGGTGCAGTTTATGCATTAATCGCATTAGACTCTAGAAACTATGATGTACCAAAATTACCATCAGATGAAAAAAATAAAATTCAAACTACAAGAGAACGATTGGTTGATTATATTCTTGAGGCAGAGTTAAAAGATGGCGGATGGGGACTTTTAGACACACCAGACGATGTCACACCTATGGTGATTCAATGTCTTGCACCTTATCAAAAGAGAAAAGATGTAAAGGAAGCATTGCAAAGAACAGTGCAAAAGCTTAGTACAGCACAAGAAGCGGATGGTGGGTTTTCAAAAAAAGGTGGATCTACGCTTATTGCTCAAACAATTGTTGCGCTCTGCACATATGATGCATCCCTACTTACAAGTGAAGCATTTGTAAAAAACGGACATACTTTGCTAGAGGCATTGTTGGCATATCAAAATGAAAATGGAGCGTTTTCTTCGATCCTTGGAAAAGGAGAAGAGATGCTGGCCACAGAACAAGGCGCATTGGCCTTATGTGCGTACAGACGTGCCATGGATCATAAGAATCCTCTGTTTGATATGACGGATGTAAAAGTAAGAACAGACCTACCAGAATTAGAGTATATTCCAGGTCAGCAAGGCAATTCTAGTTCGGCTGTTATTCCAGGATTAAATGGAGAATTAGCGGTTCAAGGAACAAAGCCACAAAATAGTGGTGCGGGATCCGCTGGAACTGCAGGAACAGGTACACCAGGAACTGGCGGTTCATCAAGTGGAGCAGGTATCATTGCGCCGTCTCATTCGAAACAAGAATCTGCAAAGAACAAAGTCGCATCCAAGAAGAAAAAGAATAGCATCAAAGACACTATAAAAGAAGAAGCTAAAAAGAAAGATAAGACAACGAAATCTACAAAGAAAACAGAAAAGAAAACTGCAAAGAAAACTGAAAAGAAAAAGGATCAGTTGAAGAAAAAGAATCACAATAAAAAAGAAACGGATAAAATAATCAATCCACGAGGAGAGAAGAAATCCTATGCACCGATTATATGGGGGATTGTAATTGGGGGATTTGTAGTCGCATGTATTATTACTAAAATTGTTTTGGAAGTGAAGCGAAAAAAAAGGAGAATGAGATGGCGGTCAAATTCAAAAAGATAGTGCGAACAGTAGTCGTACTTCTTACTACCGTGCTTCTGATCTCTGGATGCCAAGAGAAGGATCAACCAATCGAACAGCCAGAGCTGACCTGTTATTTTCACATTTCCTTCAAAACAATATTAGACAATATGGATCGACTTGAAACAGGAAAGGAAGCGCTGATTTCTGCAGATGGCGAACTGTATGCAAAAAAAGAAGTACCGTTTGAAAAAGGGGAAACCGTTTTCGACGTTCTACTGCGAGAAACAAAGAACAGTAGGATCCATATGGAATATAGCGCTACACCAGGACT
>JARIEI010000191.1 GCA_029256845.1 Ruminococcus sp.
TCAATTACGGTCAATGCTTCTGTATACTGTATAATTAGATATCCGCCTGTTTTTAACCATACTCGCTCACTTAGTGCACGTTCTAGAACTTTATCTGTGTTGTACAGCTTAGAGAGTGGCAAATCATATCCTTTGGAATCATATCGAACCAGTTTATCTAAATCTTCCTGTTGTTCTTTTTCAAAATAAGAGTAGGTTTGCTGATATAGTTCGTCACCGTCGATGATAATTTCCGTTAATCCTTCTGTATACACATTTTTTAAATCTGTAATGTACATCGGAAGCGCTTTTTTTAAGCAGGAAAAACAAGTTCTCATAGAAGCAATTTCTTTGATCTTTTCATATTCCTCTTTTAAATCTGAAAGTTCCTTTAAAACACTTGAAACTTCGGCATCCTTTGCATTGGTACGAATAATAATACCATAGTCGTCATTTTTCAAATCACAAAGACGGGTTTTCCATTCTTCTTTCATAAATTTTGGTAATTTGCCGGAGGTACCAATTCTCGTATTTCCACTAGTAAGCACAGCGTATTTTCCTGTAAAACTTAGATTACTACTGACGGTTGGAACTTTTGTCTTTACGGCTTCTTTTGTGATCTGTACAACAAGTTCATCGCCAACACATAGCGGTTTCTTTCCAATTTTATTTGTAAAAATCGCACACGGAGCCTGGCTTAAATCGTAGTAACATTCTACTCCTTTTCCAATTTCAATAAAAGCAGCTCCAATATTAGAAACAATATTTTTCACTTTTCCAATATAAATATTTCCAAGTACTGGTGGTGCTTTGGAAGGATCTGGTTTGTTTTCACAATGAATTTCTACAATTTCCTCATCTTCCATTTGAAAAATCCATATTTTATTATCTTTCTCCATCATGAGAATTTTTCTAGATTTCATTAGGCAATAATCTCCGTTCCAAGATCTTCCAGAGAAATTAGCTCTCGCTCATTTTCGTTCCCCAAATCTGCATAAATTTCCATACGATGATGTTGATATGGAATTTCTTCATACTCACATCCGATAAAATCATAAAATGCTTTTAGTACAATTTCTGGTTTTAGATTTTCTACACTACCTGCTGCGACTTGCATAAATATACCGTCACCTTTTACATACATCGTGTAAATAAGAGGTCGAATATCTACTTCTCGTTCACTTCTTTTTGTAGGTTTCACAATTCGAATCTCTGGTTGTGCAAGAAAGGCAGCAATTTTTTCAGAAACATTTTCTGGTAAAGTAGTCTTTTTTGG
>JARIEI010000174.1 GCA_029256845.1 Ruminococcus sp.
ATGTTTCAAAGATGCAATGTCGTTATCGGAGTAACCGAGAATTTCAGCTGCTTCATTCATTACTTTTAATACATTGTCGTAAGGATTGTAATTTGCCATAACATTTCTCCTTTATATTTATTAGTGACTATTGCTATCACTTTCGTATTTTAATATACCACAGTGAAAAACAATTTGCAAAAAAAAATTAAAATTTGCAGTTAAAAAAATAAAGGACCGATGGGGGAGCCATCGATCCTTTGAGGGGAGTATAAATAATTAATAAGGGGTTGTAGAAAGCAATCTTTCTACAGTGTTTAGTATAATATATGAAAATGGAAAAATCAAGCAAAATATGAAAAAATAGTCAATAATCCTGTTACTTTTTGTAAAGAATTATTGAAAAATGCATAAAATCAGCCAAAAGAGTCATACTAAAAAAGCAACATGAAAACAAGATAGAGGAGGAAATATGATGTCAAAAAGATGTAAAAACAGTACAAATTCCAATGCAGTATCCCAAAATTCTGAAAGTAAAAACACAGCAAGAAATGCGGCAAGTAAGAATTATTCAAATTGTTCTGGTAGATGCAAAGAGAAAAACAACGCATATTCCAACCAGCAGGATTCTGATTATGAGAGCAATGGATACAAATAAAAAAATAGCTATTTAAACGAGAAAAATGAAAAGGAAGGTGTAGCAAATCCACTTTACTACACCTTCCTTTTATAGTAATATGAAAGTATTAAAGTCTGTAAAATATTACGAATGATCAAAAGACAGATGGAGGAATAGATGGAAAAGCTAGAATTGATTGCACCATGCCATTTTGGGCTGGAAGCAGTGTTAAAACGAGAAATACAGAATTTAGGATATGAAATCTCTTACGTGGAAGACGGAAGGGTTACTTTTTATGGAGACTACGAAGCAATTTGCAGAGCTAATATTTTTCTACGAAGCGCAGAAAGAATCTTGCTGAAAGTAGGAAGCTTTCAAGCAAAAAGTTTTGAAGAACTATTTGAAAAGACAAAAGCAATTCCATGGGAGAAGTATCTCCCAGAAGATGGAAAATTTTGGGTGGCAAAGGCTGCTTCTGTAAAAAGCAAATTATTTAGCCCTTCTGACATCCAATCAATTATGAAAAAAGCGATGGTAGAGCGTTTAAAAATCCATTATAAAAAGAACTGGTTTGAAGAAAAAGGGGCATCTTATCCAATCAGAGTCTTTCTTATGAAAGATCTTGTGACAATCGGAATAGATACTACAGGTGTTTCTTTACATAAGAGAGGATATCGGCAGCAGGCAGGAGCGGCACCGATTTCAGAAACATTAGCTGCAGCACTAATTTTACTAACGCCATGGCACAAAGAACGGATTTTTGTGGATCCATTTTGTGGAAGTGGTACCTTTCCTATTGAAGCGGCTATGATTGCGGCAAACATAGCGCCGGGAATGAATCGAGAATTTCTGTCAGAGAAGTGGAGTAATCTGATTCCAAAAACTGCATGGTACGATGCCATTGATGAGGCAAATAGTCAAATTAATGATGAGATAGAAGTAGATATTCAAGGATACGATGCAGATGCTGAAGTACTAAAAACAGCAAGAAAAAATGCAGAGGCAGCAGGTGTAGATCATCTGATTCATTTTCAGCAACGTCCTGTAAAAGACCTGCGTCATCCAAAAAAATACGGATTTATCATTACAAATCCTCCTTATGGAGAACGACTAGAAGAAAAAGAAACCTTACCAAAAATCTACAGTGAATTTGGAGAGAGCTTTCAAAAATTAGATTGTTGGTCTGCATATATGATTACAAGTTATGAAGACACAGAAAGATACTTTGGGCGTCAAGCGGATAAGAAACGAAAAATATACAATGGAATGATTAAAACAAATTTTTATCAGTTTATGGGACCAAAGCCGCCAAAACAGAAAGATAAGAGGTAAGAGGATGGAGAAAAGAATTATATTTGCCACTGGAAATTCACACAAGATGGTAGAAATTAAAGAGATACTAAAAGAACTAAACATTCCTATTTATTCTATGAAAGAAGTTGGAGCGGATATAGAGATAGAAGAAAATGGCACTACATTTGAAGAAAATGCCATGATCAAAGCGGAAGCCATTGCAAAACTCTTTCCAAATGACATTGTTCTTGCAGATGATTCTGGATTAGAGATTGATTATTTAGATAAAGCGCCTGGTGTGTATTCAGCAAGATTTGGTGGAAGGGATACCTCATATGATATAAAAAACCAAATGCTACTTGATAAATTAGAAGGAGTTCCAAAGGAACAAAGAACCGCTAGATTTGTGTGTGTGATCGCAGCAATCCTCCCAGATGGAACGAAAGAATCCGTAAGGGGAACTATAGAAGGTAGAATTGCATATAGCATAGAAGGAGAGAATGGATTTGGCTATGACCCGATTTTTTATGTACCTGAGTATGGATGTACAACAGCACAATTAAGTCCACAAGAAAAGAATGCTTGCAGTCATAGAGGAAATGCACTTCGTGCAATTTGCAAAGTATTGGAATCGAGGAAATAGGTCCTATGAAAATACTCATAATTAGTGATACGCATGGACAACATGGAAACTTAGATCGAATTTTAGAGCAAGAACAAGAGTTGGATATGCTCATTCATCTTGGAGATGTAGAAGGAGGAGAATTTTACATTAATGCAGTTACGGAATGCGAAACGCATATTGTAAGAGGAAATAATGATTTTTTTTCAGATCTTCCAAAAGAAGAAGAGTTTTATATAGGAAGACACAAAGCATTTATTACGCACGGCCACGCATATAATGTTTCTCTTGGTCCAGAGCGCATTCGAGAAGAAGGAAAAGCAAGAGGGGCAGATCTCGTTATGTTTGGTCATACACACAAACCATTCCTAGAACAGGATGTAGAAATGACAGTGTTAAACCCAGGAAGTGTTTCCTATCCAAGACAGAACGGAAGACAACCATCATATATGATTTTAACAATGGATGGAGAAGAAAATCTGAAATTTGAACAACATTTTTTAAAATAAAACCCCTGAAAACGGCGTAAATACGCCGTTTTCTAAGGGAAATAAAAAAACTTAAAAAAAATAAAAAAAGTTGTTGACATTTTAAAAAACGTATTATATAATAAGTCTTGTGTTGAGGGAACGACAACAACACAACAACAAAAAATAAATAACGGGGTGTGGCTCAGCTTGGCTAGAGCGCCTGGTTTGGGACCAGGAGGTCGCAGGTTCGAATCCTGTCACCCCGATTGTGCGGGTGTAGTTCAATGGTAGAACACTAGCCTTCCAAGCTAGATACGTGGGTTCGATTCCCATCACCCGCTTTCTTACAGCCAAAAATGTAAGAAAAGCAATGAGGATAGATCTCGTGTGAGTCTGTAGCTCAGCTGGATAGAGCAACGGCCTTCTAAGCCGTAGGTCGGGGGTTCGAATCCCTTCAGGCTCGTTATGGTGGGTATGGTGCAGTTGGTTAGCGCGCCAGATTGTGGTTCTGGATATCGTGGGTTCGAGTCCCACTATCCACCTTGATTATTTCTAATCCATAGGCAGAGGTCATTAATGGGCTATCGCCAAGCGGTAAGGCACAGGACTTTGACTCCTGCATTCGCTGGTTCGAATCCAGCTAGCCCAGTTTTCACA
>JARIEI010000087.1 GCA_029256845.1 Ruminococcus sp.
TAGTGTTATAATATGAAATGGCTGTTTTTGGATAGGTGTGTCCAAAAAACAGTCTGTAACGTATTTATATGATAGCAAAGAATGGAAGGAGGATTTGACATGAAGGTTAGATCATCAGTAAAACCAATTTGCGAAAAATGCAAAGTTATTAAAAGAAAAGGAAGCGTCAGAATTATCTGCGAAAATCCAAAACACAAACAAAGACAAGGTTAATTTACTATTAACATTGTAAGCTTTGTGAATGAATTAGGCAGCTAACAACTAGCATAGAAGTTATATGCAAAGTTGTTTAATATACAGTAGGAATACACCATGTATCTTTTATATAGAAAGAATGAGCTGGTGAACTTTTGTATATTGCTTATAATACCCGACATATGAAGGAAAACCATGTCGGGAAAGGGGATGTTTTAGCACATTCCTGGATGTATTAGCGTTGGAGAGAAACACCTTTCTTGATCCGATAATGCATCCCAGTTTGGGACAATATGATAACAGATTTGAAATGGAGGAAAGACACATGGCTCGTATTGCAGGTGTAGACTTACCAAGAGACAAACGTGTAGAAATCGGTTTAACTTATATCTACGGAATCGGTAGAACAAGTGCTAACCGTATCTTAGCAGAGGCAGGAATCAATCCTGATACTCGTGTTAGAGATTTGACAACAGATGATGAGAAGAAGATTAACGAAGTAATCGATGCGACACAGCTCGTTGAAGGTGATCTTAGAAGAGAAATTCAACTCAACATCAAGAGATTAAAAGAAATTGGATGCTACCGTGGAATCCGTCATAGAAAAGGACTTCCAGTACGTGGACAGAAGACTAAAACAAATGCTAGAACATGCAAAGGTCCTAAGAGAACTGTTGCAAACAAGAAGAAATAATAATCGACAAATTTAATTAAGTATTCAAGAAAGTAGGTTAGTTTAAATGGCTAAAAAAGTTACAAAAAAAGTGACAAAAAAACGTGTCAAGAAAAACGTTGAACGAGGACAAGCACACATTCAGTCATCTTTTAATAATACAATCGTTACATTAACAGATGCTCAGGGAAATGCTCTTTCATGGGCAAGTGCAGGCGGTCTTGGATTTAGAGGTTCAAGAAAATCTACTCCATATGCAGCGCAGATGGCAGCTGAAACAGCAGCTAAAGCAGCATTGCCACATGGTCTTAAAACAGTAGATGTATTTGTAAAGGGTCCAGGATCAGGAAGAGAAGCAGCTATCCGTGCATTGCAGGCATGCGGAATTGATGTAACAAGCATCAAAGACGTAACACCAGTACCACACAACGGATGTCGCCCACCAAAACGCAGAAGAGTGTAGTACAAATTTTAGTTGAAATAGTCCGGATGGAAGATCCGTATAAGAGCGGAAGAACCGCTGATATTTTTAGGAGGAAGCGAAATGGCAGTAAATAGAGTTCCAGTTCTTAAAAGATGCCGTTCATTAGGTATGGACCCAATCTATTTAGGAATTAACAAAAAATCTAATAGACAGTTAAAAAGAGCGAACAGAAAAATGAGCGAGTATGGCCTTCAGTTACGTGAAAAACAGAAAGCGAAATTTATCTATGGCGTATTAGAAAAACCATTCAGAAACTACTATGCAAAAGCAAAACAGATGGATGGTATGACAGGTGAAAACCTTATGATCATTCTTGAGTCAAGACTTGACAATGTATTATTCCGTATGGGATTTGCAAGAACAAGAAAAGAAGCAAGACAGATCGTTGACCACAAACACGTTTTAGTAAACGGAAAACAGGTTAATATCCCATCTTACCTTGTAAAAGCTGGAGATGTTGTTGAAATTAAAGAAAAACACAAAAACTGTGTAAGATATAAAGATATCTTAGAAGTAACAGCTGGAAACATGGTTCCAGAATGGCTCGATGTAGATGCTGAAAACTTGAAAGGTCTTGTAAAAGAACTTCCAGCAAGAGAAGCAATCGATGTTCCAGTTGATGAGATGTTAATCGTCGAGTTATACTCTAAATAATTAAGAGTGTAAGAGCGAATAGAAGCTGGCTTTTAATATCGTACCCCTCGACATAATTTAACCCAAAGGAGGGTCTGTATAGTGTTTGATTTTAATAAACCTAATATTGAGATAACAGAAATTTCAGAAGATAAAAAATATGGAAGATTTGTTGTGGAGCCTCTGGAGAGAGGTTATGGAACAACACTTGGTAACTCCTTGAGAAGAATCATGCTTTCTTCTCTTCCAGGAGCTGCAATTAGTTCTGTAAAGATTGACGGTGTTCTTCATGAATTTAGTTCAATTCCAGGTGTGAAAGAAGACGTAACAGAGATTATCATGAATTTGAAATCACTTGCAATCAAAAACACATCTGCATCCGATGAAGTGAAAACTGCATACATTGAGTTTGAAGGCGAAGGTGTTATTACAGGTGCTGATATACAGTGTGATCCAGATATCGAGATCATGAATCCAGAGCAAGTGATTGCTACAGTAAATGGTGGCAGTGACAGCAAACAGTACATGGAATTTACTATCACAAAAGGTAGAGGATACGTGAGCGCTGATAAAAATAAAAACGATGAATTACCAATCGGAGTAATTCCAATCGATTCTATTTATACACCAGTAGAACGTGTCAATTTAACAGTAGAAAATACACGTGTTGGTCAGATTACAGATTATGACAAACTTACTTTAGACGTATGGACAAATGGTACTTTACTTCCAGATGAGGCAGTTAGTCTTGCTGCGAAAGTATTAAGCGAACATTTAAAACTCTTTATCGATTTGTCAGAAGTTGCTCAGGCAGCGGAAGTAATGATTGAAAAAGAAGATGATGAAAAGGAAAAAGTTCTTGAAATGAGTATCGATGAATTGGAACTTTCCGTACGTTCATACAATTGTTTGAAGAGAGCAGGTATTAACACTGTAGAAGAACTTACAAACAAGACACCAGAAGATATGATGAAGGTGCGTAATCTTGGACGTAAGTCGTTAGAAGAAGTACTGGCTAAGTTAAAAGAGTTAGATCTTGAACTTAATCAGGGTGATGAATAATCACAAAATAGTTGATTTATTACTTAAATTATCCGGACAATAAGCCCGATGAGCATGTCAGGAGCATTTGATTAATAAGCCCGAAGATTCATAACCAAATGTGAAAAATGGAGGATTATAACAATGGCAAAATATAGAAAACTTGGCAGAACATCTAGCCAAAGAAAAGCCTTATTAAGAAACCAAGTAACAGCATTACTTAACAATGGTAAAATTGTTACAACTGAAGCAAAAGCAAAAGAAATTCGCAAGATTGCTGAAAAGATGGTAGCTATGGCTGTAAGAGAAAAAGATAACTTTGAAGAAGTAAAAGTTATGGCTAAAGTTGCTCGTAAAGATAAAGACGGCAAGAGAGTAAAAGAAGTTGTTGATGGAAAGAAAGTTACGGTATACGATGAAGTTGAAAAAACTATCAAAAAAGATATGCCAAGCAGACTTCATGCAAGAAGAGAAATGCTTAAAGTTCTTTATCCTGTAAAAGAAGTTCCAACAGCTGCAGCTGGAAAGAAGAGAAATACAAAAGAAGTTGATTTAGTGGATAAATTATTCTCTGAAATCGCTCCAAAATACGCTGATCGTAAGGGTGGTTATACACGTATCGTTAAAATTGGACAGCGTAAAGGTGACGGTGCTTTAGAAGTATTGATCGAATTAGTATAATAAATTCTAAAAGAAGCTACACGAAAGGTAGCTTCTTTTTTATTGCTTTTTCTTCGAACAGACAAATAGCGCAACAAAATAAATTTGTTGCGCTAATATAAAATGAAAAATCTTTATTTAGTGAAGTAAGTATACATCTGCATAGTAGACGCCAGAATTCAATGCAGTAGTGTGGTCAGAAACAAATATATCAATTTTATTTCCACGAATCGCACCACCAGTATCTTCTGCAATGTAAACATGTCCATTAATTTCAACTCTAGAACCAAGTGGAATTACACTTGGATCTACAGCAATCGTTCTTCCAGGAACTGGAACGGTACCAGTAGCAGTATTTGCACCCCAAGATCCAGAGCAGAAGAAACAAGGACAGTAATGTGTCACTTTAAAACTTCCTAATTTTTCCTTATTAGAAGCATCAACCGGTGGTTGTGGTTCAGGCTCAACAGGCTTTTCCGCAGGGGGAGTCGTTGGCTTTTGTTCAGGCGCTTCTGTGGAAGGGGGTACAGAAGGAGATGGTGAAACATTAGTCGGTGGATTGACAGGAGGTTTTACAATACTCTCCGCCTTTTTCACTTCTTCAAGTAAATGATTGTAATAAGACAAATCTGTTGTTGCGTTAGAGAGCTTAGCTTCGATATCAGCTTTCCGTTTGCTCAATGTCTCTTGAAGTTGTTGAAGTTCCTGCTGTTGTTTCTCTAGTTGTGTACCTTTTTCTTGAATCTGATTTTGAGTCTCAATCAAATTTTCTAGCATCTTTCGATCATACTCATTGATAGACTGAACAAATTCCGACATATTAAGAAAATCAGCAAAACTCTTAGAAGAACATATTAATTCCAAGGCATTAATTCCGCCAGCTTCGTATATGTATTTAATACGTAACTTCATATTTTCGTATTGCTCATCGCCTTTTTTTTGTGCATCTTCCATTTCAAGTTTTGTTTGAGCAATGTCTTCCACAAGTGTCTCTGCGCGCGAGATGATTTGATCGATCTCAGTGTGAACCGCTTGAAGTTCTCCCTCTAAATCTTGAATTTGATTTTTTAAATCTCCTGTCTTTTTGTTAAGTTCACTAGAAGAAGGTGCAGCATGTAAAGGTGCACTAAAAATGCTTGATGTAATGAGTGCCGTAGTCAAAAGACTAACTCCCATGAATCGTCCTACTTGCTGAAATGAAGTAGAGACAATAGTTTTTTTATCATGCGAGAATATTTTCATATAGTAAAATCCTTTCTAAACATGCGTATGCATTACATAAAAAATATTTTGCCAATCCATTATACTATAAATTGCTTAATTACGCAAACTTTGATACAATGTAAATTGAATCACGTTAAGAAGAAATGAGAGGTATAGCAAAATATGGATCAGAAGATTAAGCTGATTGCACTAGATCTTGACGGTACTCTTCTCACTGAGAAAAAGAAAATAACTCCGTACACAATGCAGATTTTAGAAAATGCAAGCCGTCAAGGAGTGGTCATTGTAATTGCGACAGGAAGACCTTTTATGGGGATCCCTGAAGAATTACGCAACTTACCAGGCATCCGTTACGCAATAAGTTCCAATGGAGCAAAGATTATTGACACAAAGAAGAAATCTATAATCATGGAACATCTACTTTCTGCGCAACTTGCAATCAAGATGTTAGAAATCGGCAATCACTATGATGCGCTTCAAGAAGTTTATTTTGAAGACCAAGGCTATGTTGATGAAGCAAAAATGAATCAACTAGCGAAATATCATCACAATCCAAATATGTGGGAATATTTTAAATCCACGCGTAAGCAAGTTCCAGATATTATGGAACTTACCAAGCAAAAAAATCAAGATATGGATAAAGTACAGATGCTATTTGCAGATCTATCAGAGCGCGATAAAGCATGGAAAGAAATTGAGCAAATAAAAGGTATTACCCAAGTTGACTCCCTTGGATACAATATTGAAATTAACGCATCTGGTGTGAACAAAGGAGTTAAACTTCTAGAACTTGGTAAAAGACTTGGAATCAAGCAGGAAGAGATCATGGCCTGTGGAGACGGGCAAAATGACGTGACCATGGTTCAAATGGCGGGACTTGGAGTAGCTATGGGAAATGCCATAGAAGCAGTAAAAAATGTTGCGGATTATGTAACAGATACAAATGAACAAGAAGGCGTTGCAAAAGCAATCGAAAAATTTATTCTCGAAGGAGGAAGAGAATGTTAGAAGCATTAAAAGTTTTATTATTAGGAATTGTAGAGGGAATCACAGAATGGCTCCCAATAAGCAGTACCGGACATTTAATTTTAGTAGAAGAATTCATCAAGTTAAACCTTGGAAAAGATTTTGTTTCCATGTTTAATGTAGTCATTCAGTTGGGAGCGATTATGGCAGTAGTTGTTATCTATTTTAACAAGCTAAATCCGTTTTCTCCATCTAAAAATGAAAGACAAAGAGATATGACAATCCAATTGTGGATTAAAGTATTAATTGCATCTGTACCAGCGGCAATCATTGGACTATTATTTGATGATTACATCGATGCACATTTTATGAACTACAAAGTTGTTGCAGCTACACTTATTATCTATGGTATTGCGTTTATTGTTGTTGAAAATATGCATAAAGGAAAACAACCAGTTGTAAGAAAAATTTCAGATTTGACCATTCCAATGGTTGTAGGAATTGGAGTTTTCCAGGTACTGGCATTGATTCCTGGAACATCTAGATCAGGGGCAACGATTATAGGTGGCTTACTAATTGGAGCATCTAGAGCAGTGGCTGCTGAATTTACATTCTATCTTGCAATTCCAGTTATGTTTGGTGCAAGTTTCCTAAAAATCTTAAAATTTGGATTTCACTTTGAATCAATAGAAATTATGTTACTCTTGCTTGGATGTATCGTTTCCTTTGCAGTTTCATATTTTGCCATTAAATTCTTAATGAAGTACATAAAAAATCACGATTTCAAAGTGTTTGGATATTATCGAATTGTTCTAGGGGTGATTGTTTTTATTTATTTTGGTCTTACAGTTGCATTTGCAGCTTAAAGAAAGAAAAAGATCTGTATGTTACAGGTCTTTTTTCTTTGCTAATAAAAAATGCATAAAACAGTGAATAAAACAAGAAGAAAATGCATAAAAATTGATAAAAAACAAGAAAAATAAATAAATATGCATTTTACACTTGATTTTTATAAAATACGTGATACAATAAAACCAGATGAAAAAACAAACAATCATTGATAGGAAATAAAAAGATTAGCATTGGAGGAAAAGAGTATGAAAAAGAAAATATTATGTTTGGTTTTAGCTACTATGTGTACATTATCAGTTGTTGCATGTGGATCAGAGAA
>JARIEI010000141.1 GCA_029256845.1 Ruminococcus sp.
AACATATTAATGTACTGGCTCTGCTGAAGTTCATCTGTAACATAGAAAATATTAGTCTTCTTCTCTTCTTTTTCTTGATCGCTTGTTTCCTGCTCTTTAGTTTCTTCTGTCTTTTCTTCTAAAGATCCTCCATTTGCAAGGATGCAATCCTCTAAAGTAAGATACTTATGATCTAGATTTTTGAATAAGATTGATTTTTCAATTTTCTTTCCAAACTTTTCATCTTTTAAGCATCCAAACTTGATAAATGGTGAAATGTCATCCCAATATTTTTCATAATTTTCTCTGTCATTTTTAAACATTCCATTGAGTTTATCTGCAACTTTCTTAGAAATGTAATCTGCAACTTTATTTACAAATCCATCATTTTGAAGCGCACTTCTTGATACATTCAATGGAAGATCTGGACAATCGATCACACCCTTTAAAACCATCAAGAATTCTGGAATTACTTCTTTGATATTATCAGCAATAAACACTTGGTTGTTATACAGCTTAATTGTTCCTTCAATCGAATCATATTCTGTGTTGATTTTTGGGAAGTAAAGAATTCCTTTTAAGTTGAATGGATAATCCATATTTAAATGAATCCAGAACAGTGGTTCCTTATAATCCATAAATACTTTGCGATAGAATTCAATATACTCTTCCTTTGTGCATTCGCTTGGATTTTTTGTCCAAAGTGGATGTGTATCACTAAGAGAAACTGGGCGTTTTACAATTTTTGCTTTTTGCTTTGTTTCTCCTTCTTCCCCTTCTTTTGGCTCTTCCGTAATATGTTCTACTACTTCATCAGTATCTACTATGTCTGCCTCGTCAATTACTTCGTATTGTGTTTCTGCATTTGCTTTAGAAAGATAAATTTCTACTGGCATAAAAGAGCAATACTTTTCAATTACTTCTCTTGCTCGATATTCATTTGCAAACTCAAGACTATCTTCATTTAGGAATAGAGTAATTTCTGTTCCGACTTCTTCTCGATTTCCTTCTTGCATCTCATATTCTGTTCCGCCTTCGCTTACCCAGTGTACTGATTTTGCTCCTTCTTTATATGACAAAGTATCAATGTGAACCTCATCTGCAACCATAAATGCAGAATAAAATCCAAGTCCAAAATGACCGATCATTTCATCATCAGTTGTCTTGTCTTTGTATTTTTCCAAGAACTGTGTGGCACCTGAAAATGCAATCTGTGTAATGTATTCCTCTACTTCATCTGCAGTCATTCCAAGACCATTATCTATAAATTTCAGTGTCTTCTCTTCTGGATTTACAATTACTTGGATCTTTGCTTTATAATCTTCTGGAAGTTCATATTCTCCCATCATGTCTAATTTTTTTAATTTTGTAACTGCATCGCATCCATTTGATATGAGCTCACGCATAAAAATATCATGATCGGAATATACCCATTTTTTTATGATTGGAAAAATATTTTCACTGTCAATTGATAAATTTCCCTTTCTTGTTTCCATTATAAACACTCCTTTTCTATGATCTGCGTTTCATTACTTCGGTTTCTCGCCTAAAAGATATAATAATACAGCAATTTTTAAAAGTCAATATATAATTAGCACTCTTTTAAAAAGAGTGCTAATAATTTTTTTATCTTTAATATTTTGTATTTTCATAATAGGAAGTATAATCCTCTGACTCTATCATATCTGCTGGAACAAGAACTCCTGATCCGCCCCCTCCTGACACAACCGTTCCTTCCGGAAAATAAATATTTTTATATCCGCCCTCATCTTCCTTAAAAACACCATAAATATCTGAATCTTCCTCATAAGTAACATCTATCCATGCATAATTTTTTTCGCATCTAAAATCATAAATCCCAGCTGGAAAATCTACCCCAGCCGTATATTCCTCTCCCTCTTTTACATGCTGCTCTTCGGAAATTGGATTTTCAATTAATGGAATCAACTTACCCACTTGTGCGCACTCTGATGTCAGGCGAACTTTTACCCCCTCGTCTACTATAAAATATCCACCTTCATACAAACGGACATCCTCTGCTGATTGAACCGCACCATCTTTCAATCTTTCTTCGATATTAGATAACCACCAGTCTGCGTAAATATTATTTTTTTGATCTTTTACTTTACAATCGCCAGTGCCTTCTGTTCTTTCCAATAAATAAATTCCTTCTGGTATATGAGCACCAATTTTATAATTTCCAGGTGACAATTCAATTTCAAATACGTCTCCCTCATTTGATAGGTCGTATGTTACATTTTCATAAATGTTGTATTCTTGTTCTAAGTAATTCTCATGTGTTAATTCTTTCCCCAATTCGGAAACTCCGTCTATAACCCATCCAATAATAAAAGGAATAAAGGTTAGTCCAAGGATGATTGATACAATAATCTTGATTATTTTGGAGAAAGTAGTTTTTTTCTTTCCCTCCACTGCTGATTTTGTTTTTTTACGAACCTGTTTGTTTACATCCTTACGTTTATTCGGTTGCGATTGTAATACATATGCCGTCTTATGTTCTCTATTTTGATTTTTTTCTTTCAAAAATTCTTGGTTCTTAATCTTTTCTTCTTTCTGTGTAGTTGTGTTTATTGTATTTCGATCTTTTGCAAACTCTGCGGTTGTGCTGTTTAAACGAAATGATTTTCGATCATTTCGTTTATTATCCAGACCACATTCCACGCACACACCATTCACTAATTTCCCACCACATAAATAACATCTTCTCTTTTGCATAAGCATTCCTCTCTGTTTTTCTTACTCCTATTACAGTTGTTCCTTTATCACTTCTATTGCTTTTAACATCTGTGAATCGTAAGTATCCTTCTGTGGATCGAATTGATATTGCACCTCAATATCTGGTTTAATCCCCTTTTTATGGATACATTCCCCACTTGGAGTAAAATATTCTGAGATAGTAATTTTCAAACTACTTCCATCCTTTAGCTCCATAATTCTTTGTACGATTCCTTTTCCATATGTTGTTTTTCCTACAATGGTTCCAATTTTATAATCTTTTACGGCTCCTGTAAAAATTTCTGAAGCACTAGCGCTATTTTCATCTACAAGTAGTACAAGTGGTTTATCAAACGTATGATCTTCTGAATTTCGAAACTCTTCTTTTTTTCCATTTTTATCTTTTGTGGAAACAATCACTCCTTCTGGCAAAATTTCTTTTAACATGTTTACTGTTACGTCTAACATTCCTCCTGGATTTGCTCTTAAATCAATTATCAATCCCTTCATCCCTTGTTGCTCTAATTTTTCAAGTTCTGTCTTAAATTGTTCGTAAGTAACTACGTCAAATTCGGAAATCACGAGATAGCCTATCTGATCTTCTAACATGGTACTATTTACAGTAATTGCTTCTATTTTTTCGCGTGTTACCGTAAACTCTTTTTTTGCCATTTCTTCTCCGCGGTAAACCTTAATAACGACATCTGTTCCTTCTTCTCCCTTTACCCAGGAAACTAATTCTGACAAATCTCCACTTACAAATTCGTGATCATCTACCTGATAAATAATATCTCCCTCTTGTAACCCTGCTTTTTGTGCCGGAGAATCCTCGTACACTTTGTTAATCCGTACCAACCCTGTTTTTAGTTCTAGCGATAACAACGCACCGATTCCTGAAAATTCTCCACTAGTTGATTCAAACAACTCCTTTGTTTCCTTTTTATCGTAATAAACCGTATACGGATCGCCCATAGCTTCTGCAAAACCTTTGTAAATTCCATCTTCCACTTGTTCCTTTGTCACTTGATCGGAATACAAATACTGTTCGTCGATCAACTGCCCTAAAAGTTTTAACTTTTGTTTCATTTCTTTGTCATTCACTATTTGTGTTAGTTCATTGGATTGTTGAAAATGAGTTGATATCGACTCATAAATCCCGCTCCCTATAAAAATGATAAGCAACATCATTACACTTCCATAGAGCAATCCACTTCTAAAACTTCTTTTTTTCTTTTCCATCTTATTCCTCTTCTTATACGCATTTTTTAATATAAAAAATCCCAGGAAACAGCCATTCGCTATTTCGAATGACTTTCCTGGGACGATTCTTACACTTTTAAGTGTTTTCGAACTGTAAAGAAACTTCCAAAGAATCCCATACCAACTCCCAGGATAAGTCCTGTTGGCAATAGCCATCGGTAAACTTCTGATACTGGAAGAAAATCAATAATATTATTTAATATTGTAAAATGAGTCAGTACATATGATACTGCTTTCCCATAAAGTGCATACAAAAGTGCCAGTGGAATAATCGCTCCTACAATTCCCATTAAAATACTTTCAATGATAAATGGGGAACGAACAACAAAATCCTTAGCCCCAATGTATTTCATAATCGCAATTTCTTCTTTACGTACAGTAATACCCATTGTTACTGTATTACTGATTAAAAAGATAGAAACTCCAAATAAAATCAAAATAATCGCAACAGAAACATACCCTACAAGCGTATTTACACTTGATAATGCTTTTGCAACAACATCAGACTTTCTAACATCACGAACTCCCTCTAAATCTTTTGCGTATTTTACAAGATCTTTTTGTGTCAACGCAAGGGATTTGCTTCGAACTGACAGACTTGCTTTGTCTTTATTTTCTGTTTTCATATATACTTCATAATGATCTGATTCTGCCAAAGGATTGTCGTTTTTGAACCCTTGTGCAGCATCTGGATTGTCTGCAAAGTATTGTTTTTTATACTGTTCCCATGCTTCATCTGCGGAAACAAAAACAACCTTTCCTACTTCTTCTCTTTTTTTAAGCTGCGCACCTATATTATCTTTTGTTTCTTGTGGAAGTCCTGCATCAAAAAAGACTGTAACCGCAACTCCTTCCTCTGCCGATTTTATAATGTGCTGAAAGTTAACTATAATGGAAAAGAATAATCCGAATAAGAAGATACAAGCTGACATAGTTGCTACTGATGCAAATGAAAACATCTTATTTCTTCCGATATTCTTAATTCCTTGTTTTCCTACGTATCCTAAAGTACTAATTCTCATCGAAATACCCACCTTTTTTTTCATCGCTGACAATAACGCCTTGTTTCATCGTGATCACACGCTCATTCATTTCATTAACGATTTCTTGATTATGAGTAACAACAACAACTGTAGTTCCTCTCTCGTTTGCCTCTTTTAGAAGACTCATAATCTCCCATGAATTTGTTGGATCAAGGTTACCTGTTGGCTCATCCGCAAGAAGAATCGCTGGTTCATTTACAATTGCTCTTGCAATTGCCACCCTTTGCTGTTCTCCACCGGAGAGTTCTTTTGGATAGGCCTTATATTTCTGCGCAAGCCCTACCAACGAAAGAGCCGCTGGCACTTTTCTCTTAATAATGCGTGATGGTGTTTCCGTAACACGTAGTGCAAAGGCTATATTTTCATAAATATTTCTATCCTTTAGAAGTCGGAAATCCTGGAACACTACGCCAATTCCTCTACGATATTTTGCAATATGGCGGTGTCTCATTCGATTGAGGTTCTGTCCATTTACAATAATGGTTCCATCTGTCGGACTTAGTTCCTTCATAATCAAACGAATTAATGTTGATTTTCCTGATCCACTATCTCCCACTATGAAAACGAACTCCCCTTGCTCAATCTTTACGGATACTCCATTTAATGCAGAGATCCCTTTTGAGTATTCCTTCGTTACGTTTTTTAATTCTATCATATGTTCCTCCTAATTATTCATGCTCCTTTGGTATCACCCTATTTCAAGTATCAATAATCTGTGGTCTCCATATATTTCATATATTCAACTACCATAAGTGCAATCTTAAATGTAATTGCATCCTCAAATATACGAAGATCCAAACCTGTACTCTTTTGTAGCTTGTCCAAACGGTATACCAGAGTATTCCTATGAATGTATAGTTGTCTTGATGTTTCAGAAACATTCAAACTATTCTCAAAAAATTTATTAATGGTCGTCAATGTCTCTTCATCAAAATCGTCTGGAGATTTTCCCTCAAAAATCTCTTTTATAAACATCTTGCAAAGCGGAATCGGTAATTGATAGATCAATCTTCCAATTCCAAGCGTGCTATATGCCACTACATCTTTCTCTTTAAAGAAGATTTTTCCAACATCCAATGCAAGTTTTGCTTCTTTATAAGATCTTGAAACTTCTTTAATATCATTAACCACTGTACCATATGCAATATGAACGGACTCTTCTGGATGTTCAGCCTTAATTAATTCCAACATCTCTGTTGCCATCTTATCTAATTCTCGACTTCCATCTTTTGGTCCTAGTTCTTTTAATACAATGATATTCTTCTCATCTACTGCTGTGACAAAATCCTTCGACTTGCCCCCTAGTAAATTTCTCACACGATCTAGTGCAACACTATCTTTCTCGCACAATGTTTCAATAATAAAGATAACACGTTTTGCCTCTGTGTCAATATGTAATTTCTGTGCACGATTGTAAATATCAACCAAAAGAAGATTATCGAGTAACAAATTTTTAATAAAATTATCTTTGTCAAAACGCTCTTTATAAGCAACTAACAAACTTTGAATCTGGAAGGCTGCCATCTTTCCTACCATGTAAATTTCTTCACTATTACCTGTAGCAAGCAATACATACTCCAGCTGCTGTTCATCAAATATCTTAAAAAACTGACATCCTTGAATCACCTGACTGTCGGCAGGAGATTCTACAAACAATACAACCGCACTTTCGTATTTTCTAGAATCTTCAAAAGTGCTTGCAAGAGCCTTGCCTTCTGTGTCCAACACGCAGAACTCAATACGTGAAATACTTTTTAATCCTTCTATGGTGTTTTGTAATACCTGATTTGATATCATTTTCTCTCCTCCACTCATATGTATGCTCATGTGCATATTCCACAAAGAAATTTAGTTCAAATTTTATATATGCACACATATATGTTTATATTAAGGCATAACAACAAAAAAAGAAAGAGGAAATCCATTTTTTTTATGCATTTCCTCGAATTTTTAATGAATATTTAATATTTTTATATTAGACATAGTTCACAATTTATATTTTAAGAATCTTCTCTTTTATCTTGAAGATTGTTTCTTATATGCTTTCCAGCAAGATGAAGAAATCTCTTTTTCATAAAATAATAGCGAATCCCACCTGTTCCATTTTCAATGTAACGTTCTGCCAAAGTGCTTCCACATCCAAGCCATAATTTCACATTTAATAGTGCTTTATTGTTTATAATGAAATTTTCCTGTAGAGGCGCTGGAAGAAACGACAAAATACACTCTGCTTCCATGCCATTAATTTCATTTACAAGCTCTTCCTGAGACTGATGTTCATCCAGCTGGCAAGTCCCAACTACAATCATTCCTTTGTGATTTTGCTTCACTGCTTGTTCAAGTCTCTGCGATAGATCAATGTCTTGAGAAAGTAAAATAACTTTCTTATGATTTTTTTGCAGAAATCTAAAAAACATTTTCAGAAAAATTTTCCCAGACACGTCTTTTAAAAGTCTAACATCTGTAATCTTAGCCGCCTGAAGAATCCCTTCTTCCCCTGGAAGTATCATATCGAATTTTGCAGTCTGTTCTTTCCATGCTTTGTTTTCTTTTTCTTGTAAAAGCATATCCAAAGTAACAATCTCTACTAGACTGATCGAGTCGCTTTCCAAATATTCCACTGCCTGACGCATCGCTTTCTTCGCTGTAAAACTATCCAACTCCACATCAAAGATATTGATTTTTTCACTCATCTAATTCACCTGTTCTTTTTCTCCAGTTTTATTATTTTAGCAAAAGAAGAGGTAAAAGTCAATTATTTTGTTTCCTTTCGTTTTCGTTTTGTGATCATCCCACCTATTTTTCCTGTTTCTTTTGAGGACAATGACTTCCATCCATTATTTAAAACTTTGTCAAGTAGCCCCAATTCATCCGCAATTTCATATTTTATTTTTTCTTCTGGTTCTAACTTTTGCAAATCTACCATTGACTCTTTCTTTTTTGTCATAATAATCCCTACCTTTCCTGTTCTTGCTTGGATTATTACCACATTTCTTTTTCTTATACAGAAACTACAAAAGAATCTCTTTGTGCAAGCGAAATGAATAAATAATCTTTTGTTTTACATTTTTTCCTAACAGTGTTTCCAATGCTTTTGCGTAATAAGTAAGTTGCCCATGATACTTTTCTTTTAATTCTTCTGGCGAATTTACAAAATCTGTTTTATAATCCAGCAACACCAATCCATCATCTTCTTCAAAATAAACATCAATAATTCCTTGAATTAACGCCGTTTCATTTGTAGAATCTTCCGGATAAACCTCTTTCATATCTACCCCTAGCACAAATGGCTGCTCTTTTTTTAACTGTTTTCTACAAGATGCTTGCTTCATTCGTTTGGCGATATTACTTTGTAAAAATTTTAAAATATCTTTTGGCTGAATACAGTCCCTCATTTCTTTGGAAAACATTCCCGATTTTACATATTGTCGCATTTTTGCTTCTAATGATTCTCTATCGTAATCCTTTGTAAAATCTAAAAGTTCTAAAAGTTTATGATAAGCTGTACCCCGAAATCCTCCATCCATCTTTTTTTCTTCTCCGAGAAATTCTGGTAACAATGGAACGATCTCTGGTTCTTGATACAGTAGTTCGCCATTTTGATCTTGTAGTGTTTCTTCCAAATATGACTGTTTTTTCAACTCAGAAACGGTAAATTTCATTTTTCGTGTTTGTTCCAAATTAAATGGGTAAGTATACGAAAGTTGTTCCTTTAACTGTTGATGCATTTCGGTTTCATACACCTGATTCACATCAAATTTTTCCAACATCTCTCGTTCTAAAAGCGTTTTTAAACATTCTTCTTTTTCCATAGAAGAAAGCGTTTTTCCAGTTTCTATCTTCACCTCAATAGGAATTTCTTTTGTAATCTGTGGAAGAATTGGTAAAATCCAATCTAAATAGCATTTTGCAGACATAATCGTATAGATCGGAAGTTTTTCTTTCTTTGAATTTCCCCCTAGCGCCTGTTGTTGCTCTATTTGTTTTGCAGCTTCACAAAGCAATCCTGTCATAATTAGTTTCTCTTTTGCTCTTGTCAGAGCAACATATAGCACTCTTAACTCTTCTCCTAGACTTTCTACTGCCAATTTGTCTTGAATAATTTTCTTGATAATGGTAGGTGTTTTCGTTCGAGTCGTTAAATCAATCGCATTGATTCCGATTCCAAATTGAGAATGAAGAACAATTTCACTAGATATATCACGTACATTAAATTTTTTCCCCATTCCTGATACAAACACGATTGGGAACTCCAATCCCTTACTTTTGTGGATTGTCATGATCCGTACTATATCTGACTGTTCATCTTCTATATTCGCTTCCCCATAATCTACATCGTATTTCTTTAATTGCTCAATATAACGTACAAAATTAAACAAGCCTTTGTAACTTGTCTTTTCAAAAGTTGCCGCTTTTTCTAAAAGCATTTCTATGTTTGCTTCTCTTTGTACTCCACCTGGCATCGCGCATATGAACTGTTTATACCCTGTTTTCTCAAGAATTTCCCATAAAAGATCATGAATTGCTGTAAATGGAACTTTTTTTCGGAAATATGAATAGGTATTTAGAAAATCTTGTAACTGGCTCTGTAATTTTAAGTCCCCTCCATCTTCCGTTGCATAGCAAAGAATTGCTTTATAAAACCCATAATCTGGAAATCTTATTTTTATTTGAGCCAATTGCTTTGCGGAAATTCCAACAAAAGGAGAGGTCAACACTGCAGTTAGTGGCATTTCTTGTCGAAAATTATCTAAAATTTTAAGATAATCTAACAAAACACTGATTTCATATGTTTCAAAGTATCCCTCTGTTCCACCCGCATATGCCGGAATTCCTTCTTCCATAAGAACTTCCGCAAATGTATCTGCCCATCCTTTTTTACTTCTTGTAAGAATCACAATATCTTGATACTTAGGCGTCCGATATGTTCCCGTTTCTTTCTCCAAAACTCTCCCACTTTTTCGCAGTTCTTTGATACGTTTGGCGACAACTCGAGCCTCCATTTGTATGGTAGTTTCCTCAAATTCTTCTTCCTCTTCTCCTTCTTCTTTAGAAGGATCTACAAGAATTAATTCTGCTCGATTCATTGACACTCCATACTCATCTAACTGCGTTTCATAATCTGCCCCTTTGTACAATGCCGCCTGATCATCATAAGATACGCCTCCAACTTCTTTCCTCATGATCGATTGAAAAATAAAATTCACACTATCAAGCACTTCTTCTGTGCTACGAAAATTTTTATGTAGATCAATTCTTTGTTTTTGGCTATCTTCTTGACTATAGGTGTCATATTTTTCCATAAAAAGTTCAGGTCTTGACAATCGAAATCGATAAATACTTTGTTTTACATCCCCAACCATAAAAATATTATAGTTATTCTGCCAAACTGTCGATACACTTGTTAAAATTGCTTCTTGGATTAAATTACTATCCTGATACTCATCAATCATGACTTCCACAAATTTGTCTTGATATTCCTTTGCTACATTTGAAGGAACCAATTGTCCATTTTCTTCCGTTGTAAGTATTTTTAATGCATAATGTTCCATATCCGAAAAATCAATTAGATTTTTCTTTTGTTTTTTCTCTTGATATTGTTGTTCAAAATCGCTCACTAGTTTACATAACATGGACACACTTGAAGAAGCTATCTTCATATCTTTTTGTAACTCCTCCTTTGGTGCATAAAAATATTTCTCACCAAGTTCTTTTATACGCTTTTTAATAACCTCTCTTAATGCCTTTACTTGTATTTTTTTCTCATCACTTACTGTTTCATCTTTTTTTGTCGATAGGCGCGCCCAAGAAATCGTTTGAATAGATTGATACATCTTTTCATAGGTATCACACTTCTCTAACGTTTCAAGAAGCTGCGCATCCTTCTCGCACATTTCTCCATACATATAAGGTCCATCAGCTTCCTCGCACAAATGTAATGCCTCATGAGCAGATTGTTGTAACTCTTGGATTCGTTCTTTTGCAATCGTAACAATGTACGCATCCCACTGAAATGTACAAGATTCTTCTTGATACATTTCTTGACATTGTTCTAACCATTTATCTGGCTGCGGATATCCCCTTGTATATTCATAAAGTTGAAGAATTCGTTCTTCTATTTTTTTGTCATTTCTCCCAGTTCCAAACTTCTCTACAAACTCAAAAAACGTTGGATCGGCTTGCTCATAGCAGTTTTCTAACAATTCTTCTAGTACATCTTGTTTCAATAATTTCAACTCGCCTTCTTCTGCAATTCGAAATCCCGGATCAATATCTAATACATGAAAATTATCTCTGATCACAGACAAACAAAAACTGTGGATTGTTGTAATCAAGGCACTGTGGATGAGTGTTGCCTGTCTTTGTAAATGAAGATTTTCTGGTTCTTCTTCTAATGCCTTTTCAATTGCATTTGCAATTCTTTCTTTCATTTCAGCTGCTGCAGCTTCTGTAAAGGTTACGATTAATAATCGATCCACGTCTATCGGATTCTCTTTTTGTGTAAGCATTGTGATAATTCGTTCTACAAGCACAGCAGTCTTTCCTGATCCTGCTGCAGCAGATACTAAAATATTTCGATTTCTAAGATCAATTACCTTTTGCTGCTCTGCCGTCCAGTTTACTCCCATTTTTTCTGCTCCTTTTTCAGATCTTCTTTTATTTTTTCTAAAATCTCTTCCGTACTATACTTCCGAATCTTTTTATAATCACATCCGTCTAACAAAGAATCAAACCCGCAAATATCATGATAAGGACAATAATCACAAGCTGTCGCACCCGCAATTTCGTAAGGATGTGCTGTTAGTTCTCCAGATGAAACCCCTTCCTTGAGTTGATTTTCTTTGATCTTTGCAAATTGTAGAATTTCTGCAAATTCGTCTGGTTGCACAGCTTTTGAATTTGCGCTTAAACTTCCATCTTTTTTTATTCCAATTGGGAGATAATAAGAAGTGCCCTGCAAATCATGTTCCAAATGTTCTATTACCTTAGAATCTGCATTTACAAGACCATCTAAACGCAGCTCTTTTAAAATGGCTTTTTCCACATCCTTTGTTTTATCCACAAGGGGATCTTGCATTCGATAATAAAACATCCCCGCTGGAACCACCTGTTTTCCAAATGCACGTTTTTTTTCAATCTCAAGGGCAGCATTTAAATATATAAGAAGTTGCATCTGCAATCCATGGTAAAAAGAATTCAAATCAAATTGTTTCATTCCTGTTTTGTAATCTACTATTTTTACATAAACTTGTTCTTCATCTTCACAAGTATCGATACGGTCTATTTTACCACTTCGAAAATTCACTTCATATCCAACTGGTTGAAAATCTCCCTTTTCCATTTGCTTTGCAACCGCCCAAACAGAACGATTGACTAGATTTTTTATTCTTGTGATAAGATATTGGTTCCGTGCGGAGCTAAAAAGTACATGACTCCCATAAGACTCCATACTCATTTCCACACATTCCGCTACAATTTGGCCACGAAGATTCTCATCTTCTATCACCCAAGATAGCTCATATTCCTTTAACTTTTGTGCATAAAGTTCCATCGCACGGTGCACGATATTCCCTAGATCTACTGGTGCAAATTCATATTCCTCACGACTAGAAAGTGCAAGTCCATAATTTAAAAAATGGGCAAATGCACAGGACGCAAACTGCTCCAGTCTTGTTACACTAAACCTGGACATATCTTGATACAATATTTCCACCTGTTCTTTTGTAAGTTCTTCTCTTTCTTTTTTATAAAATGTGGCGTCTAAAATCTTCTTTTGTTCCTCTTTATGATCTCTTGCATAACAAGCATACAGTTCCTTCCATTCATTTGTTATTCCCTGATCCTTCTTTTGCATTCCTTTGATCACATATTCCCTTACGCCTGCCATGGTCAGTTCCTGATCTCTTAACACTCGTTTGTCTTCATCTTTCACCGTCAGTTTCGGAAACATTTTTTTTAATTCTTGTATCAAATAAGCTGGTCGCAAACTTTTTCCATCAGACGATCCCTTAGCATAAGAAAGAAATAGACTTTCCTTTGGCTTGGTAAGATTCATATATAAATAGAATTTCTGAATATATGTTTTTTCTTTACTCCCAGGAGATAATGTAATTTTGCTTTTCTCAAATTTTTCTCGATCACTTTCAGACAAAATTCCTCCTTGTCCTAAATTACCTGGAAGTAACGTATCATTCACCCCCATAAAAAATAGAACCTGAATATCCGTTAGACGACTTCTTTGTAAATCTCCCACAACAATTTGATCCAAACTTGGTGGAATCACTCCCACTTTTGCCTCTTCAAGTCCTGCATCTAAAAGTTCACAATATTCTGCTAAAGAAATACGTTCTTCCCCAAGAAGATCGACCAGCTTATCGAACAGCTCAATTACAATACGATAAATCTGTGCATACTCCTTTGAAAGTGCGAGTTCCCCTCTCTCTTGAAATTGAAGTTCCAATTCTTTTAAGTTTAACTGACACTGTTGCTTAACCAAAAATTCATACAATGAAACCGTTACATCTTTCACAGTTTTATATCTTTGTTTCAAAACAAACATCAGATCATCTAATTGCTCAATAAATCGAACTCTTAAATTATTTACTCTTTCTAATTCTTCTTCCTTTACTTCCCTTGTCTCTTTCGTCCATCCTGCCTGCCAAGCCTTATATCCTTTCAATCCACAAGCTAGCACGTAATTTTCTACAAGATCAACTTCCTGTGGGGTAAATCCAGTCATCCCCGTGCGCAAATAGCGAAACACACTCTCATAAGAAAAGTTTTGATCCGCCATAGCAAGCAGACTTCGAATGTACTCCACAAAAGCATTTAGCAATATGCTCTTTTTATAATCTGTAAATACTGGTATTTCATATTGAGCCAGTGCTTTTTCCACCCAATCTTCATAAACACTAAGATCACTGGCAATAATAGCGATATCCCGATAGTGATATCCTCTTTCCCGCACTAACTTGCGAATCTGGCTTGCCACATAGTTTGCTTCTGCTTTTGGATTTCTAGCAACATGAACTTCAATAGATTGTTGCTCTTTTGTATATAATTTTCGCACCGGACGAAAGAGTTGTGCTTCCAAAAAATCCAATGGCTCATTTTTCTGAAACCTTTTCGTTGGACGACTATACAATTTTATTTCCTCTTCTATCTCTACATGGTGCTCTTGCGCACATTTTACAAGACTAGAAACCATTTGTTTACTAAGTGCAAACAGCTGGTACGGATGTTGATAATGGTACGGATCTTCTGCTTCGTCCATTAAAACAGTAACCATGACTTTATCACAAACTTGCATCAACTTTCCTAATAATTTTACTTGTACGGGTGTAAAACCAGTAAATCCATCCAACACCACAATACTCTCTTTTAAAATCTTAGACTGTGGAACAAAGTCTTGTAAAAGATCTAAAATTTCTTCATTTGTAATATAACGATCTGCTAAATAATCTTTAAATCCCTCATAAACTTTTTCTATATCTTTTAATTTATAGTATAAGTTACTTTTCGGATCTAACGTGTGCAAAAATTGATCTAGTTCCTCGAAGCCAATTCCATACTGTGTAAATTCTGAAATCACCGATTTTATTTCACTAATATACCCTTGTTTTTTTAAATTTCCTTTCAACACTGTAAATTCATTTTCGTACTTCCCGGCTATTTTTCTAAGAATCAGATTTTTTCCTTCATCATCTAGAACCACTTTTTTCGTTCCACCAAATTCTTCAAAAATCCTATGTGCCAGTCTTCCAAAACTAAGTACGTCAATATTCATAATCCCATGTCTTGGATGCATTGTACAAAAGTCTTTTTGTGTTTGCATGGTAAACTGCTCTGGAACGAGCACAATAAAATTTTTGTCAGAAACTTTTATAGACTCTTCAATTACATATTGATATAAATAATGAGATTTTCCCGATCCTGCATTTCCAAAAATAAATTGTAATCCCATACTGCCTCCTGCACTTATCTATTTTTCTATCGTTCTTTATAGTGTAGCACAAACAAAAAAAGAGAACCACTACAGGATAGTGATTCCCTCTTAAATTTATGTGTATAGTAGGATAAAAAATGTCGAAAGAAACATTCTTAGTCTAACATTGCAAGCATATCACTCTTTTGGTTTGCTCCCATTTTTCTTCCAGCCATCTGACCGTTTTTAAATACGATAAATGTAGGAATACTCATAACACCAAATTTCTGTGCAAGATCCATATCATCATCAACATTGACCTTAACAACTTTAACATCTTCTCTTTCATTTGCGATTTCTTCCATCACAGGTCCCATCATCTTACATGGACCACACCAATCTGCATAAAAATCTACAAGAACTGTTTTATCTGCATTCATAACTTCTTGGTCAAAACTTTCTGTTGTAACTTTTAATACTGACATAATACCTTCTCCTTTAATCTGATCATAATTGTTCAATACATAAATTTCTTTGATGTACTTATTATATCATATCTTTCCTCATTTTCTGTGATAATATCACACAACATAAGGATTTTCAACCAGAAAAAATAGTTATCCACAATGTCTCTAAACTTTTCCTAACTTTTTCACATCTAAGATCTCAATTGTCCCCCTAGAGACTTTTACCATTCCATCTTTTTGAAACTGCTTTAAAAGTCGTGTCACCAC
>JARIEI010000043.1 GCA_029256845.1 Ruminococcus sp.
GAAATAATAAACCCCTCCACTGTAGACGGGAACACCTGTCTTACCGCACTAATGACATCTTCTTGTGTAACAGGTGTATACTGCACCAATGTCATAAGCAATAAAATAATGGGGATCAATGATAGCATAAAAAAATATGCTGCTTGTGCTGCATATGCACCTGTACTATGCGAATTTACAATTTGCATATATCGGTCAATTTTGTTTTGTAAATTTTTCAATCTGGCTTTCATTTTGTTTCTCCATTTAAAGTATACCTCGAATGAAAAAGACAGCCGTACGCTGACAGCTGCCTTTATCTTTAGTAAGTTCCCCAAAATGCCGGTCCTGTATTTTGACTCCTAGCCGTAGCTAGGTGGGCAACCGCATCTGCTTTTCTGCCTTCCACTGCTCATTCGGAGGCCTGGCATATTACAGAAATATAAGAATCCCGTTTAAAGTAAATGTAGGTTCAAAATAGCAGGATGATCGCACACCTCAGGTTTTCCTACACGTATTATAACCTATTTGCTTTAATATTACAACAAAAACAACTTTTTTTTACTATTTTCATTTTTCCCCTTTAATCCGTGCAATTTAAATAAATATGTGATATAGTTATCTTTATACATTTTTCCAGGAATATAGAACTAATTTCTGTGGAAAAACTTTTATACAAAAGGAGCATTGAACTATGAAAATGAATGAATTAAAATTAGTCTATTTCAGCCCTACTGGAACCACAAGACGAGTAATCATGGAAGTGGCAAAAGGGATTGATTTAAAATCTGTTTCCTATGATCTTTCAATTCACAAAGAGAAAAAACCTTCTCTTAATTTTAAAGAAGATGATTTTGTATTATTTGGTATTCCTGTCTATAGCGGCCGTGTTCCTGCTACCTTTTTAGAATACTTTGAAACACTACAAGGAAACAACACTCCATGTGCGTTAATTGCTACATACGGATGTCGTGCATACGAAGATGCACTTCTGGAATTAAAAACAGAAGTACAAAATCGCGGCTTCAAAGTAATTGGAGCAGCCGCCTTCCCAACAGAACATTCTCTTGTACGTACGATTGGTATGAGCCGACCAAACAAAGCAGACTTAAAAGTGATTGCTGACTATGGCGTTCAGCTAAATCGTCGTATAAAACAAGAAGATTCTTTTGAGACTTTTGATTTAGCAGTTCCTGGAAATAATCCTTATCGTAAAGTTGGGAAAGCTTCCTTAACTCCTAAGGTAGATGTTACTCTTTGTACAGAATGTAAAAATTGCGCGAAACTATGTCCAACCGGAGCGATTCACACGGACAATCCAAAAAAATTGGATAAAAAGAAATGTATCAGTTGCATGAAATGCGTACGTAACTGTAAACAAGGCGCTCGTTCTGTTAGTGACTTTAAACTTCGCATGTTACATAAAAAATTAAACAAAGTATGCGATTCATCAAAACAAGCTGAGATTTTCATGTAACATTCAAACGTTCCATGATTTTCCCCATAAAAAACGGAAATATTCTGCGGAAACAAGTCCCTTTTAGTACTGGTGCATTTCGCAGAGTATTTCTATTTTTTTAATCAGCCTTCCTTTTCTTTCAGAATTCCAAAAGCAGTAATATATTTTTATCCCCTATCTTCCATACAAAAATTCCACAGAAAAATACAACCTAATATTAATAATTACAAACTCAACTAGTTCAAATATCAAAAAAAGACTGAAATATTTTTCGGTTTTTAATTAATGTATTGAAAAAAAACTTATCATGATTGCGAGTCTTGTTGTTGTATTTTTCAGTATTGCTGGGTTATATTATGGAATGCATAAAAATGAAAAAAAGTAGTAAAAAACTATAAACATGTAATGGTTGAAGCTAAAATCGACGAATATCAATCTTTACAGTCTATCGAAGAAAATGTTGCTCTTATTGTGAAAGTAAAAAAAGTAAACGAAGAAGAACCGATCATATGGCGGAACGAACAAGGTAATGTCTATTTTGTTGGCACGATAGGAAACGTAGAAGTTTTGAAAGTTTATAAAGATGAAAGTGATCAACATATAAAAATAGGAAATATTCTTCCGATCTTTGAAAATGAGGCTTATGATGAAAAAGAAAACACAACATATCATGTTGCAGGATATCAAAAAATGCAGGTTGAAAATGAATATATGCTTTTCCTGAACTATTCTGATGGTGATAAGTGGTATGTACCTTGTAGTGCTATTTGGGGGAAATATCCACTAAATCCCCAGGAAAATATCTTATATCATGATTCAGAAATTTCAACCATGTCATTTGATGAAAATCTGGTTGAAAAAATTGGAGTCGAAGTTATTCAAAAATATCAGTAAAAAAGAAGCTGCCACTTCACGAAATTGTATTCGCTAAAGTGACAGCCCTTTTTTATCTTTTTATACAGTTTTAAGTATAATTAGTTTAATTCATTAACAACTTTTTGAATTGCTTCAAGAGCTTCGTCTGGAAGTTTGTCATATCCTTCTTTCTTAACACCAAACTCTTTGATTTCTTCTAAACGGTCATTCATACGAGCTTTTAACTGAGATACATAGGAATCATCGTTCATATCTGGAATAAATCCTTCCCAATCAAGAATTTCGATATCTGAGAATGGTCCCCATTTGTGGAATTCAGCTTTTTCTTCAACAATTGCTTCTAAGATACCAAGTGTATCTTTTGGCTGAACTTTTTTACCCATGAAATCACCTGTGTTAACAATGTAGCAATCTACATTCTTCTCTTCTACTAATTTCTTAAATTTCTCATAGTCATTTACAAGTGGGTATGTTCTAAATGGGTTAGCGTATGGTACAACAACAAGTTTGTTAGGATCTACTCCAGGAGCAAGTCTTTCTGCTGAAGATCTCTTTGTTGCAAGAGTAGCACCCATAACAGATGCAAGTGCAGCACCTTTTAATTTTACTACTGGTGGAATTGTAGGGTCTTTCATGATCCAGAAAATAGCATTAACTGGTGCATCAATCTTATCTACACGGTTTGGTGACCATAATTTAGATTTGATTGCACGACCATTACCATTACGGATATCCTCTGTAACAAGCTGAACTTTTCCATCTTCATCTAATGTAGCTGCACAGTTCTGAGCTGTTAAAAGGTATTTATTATCTGGGCATCCTGTTGGATAATCCTGTGTTTTATCAAAGTAAGTTGGCTCGATTGCGATAGATGCACAAGTATCTGTGTTGATAACGAAAGCATCATCATGAAGTACTTTGATTTCGTATTTTCCACCATGTTTTGCATGTGTAAGTGTAGATTTTCCTGATCCAGAAAGTCCATAAACAGATGCAACGTATTTTCTTCCATCTGGAAGTAAGTATTCTTTCTGTCCACCATGGCATGATGCATATCCATTACGGTTTGCAATTGCCCAAACCATTGTAAGAGTACCTTTTTTGTGCTCACCAAAGTATCTCATACCAAGGATGCATGCACAGTTTGTCTCTGTGTTGAAGTAGCATAATGTCTGTGGGTCACTTAAGCAGCTGTAATCAACACCTGGATGTGCAACTGGTGTCCACTGTGGGTCTGAGAAAATGTAAATGTCAGGCTCTTTACCATCTCCAACTGGTTTAGAGTTCTTGTACATCTTTACATATTCATCTGACATATACTGGAAATTGAGCATCCATGAATACATAATATTTTCTTCGCCTTCTGGAATAAGAAGATGTACTTTAACCATAAATTCTGGATCAAGTCCTGCGTATGCTGTTGCATGATACATTTTTTTATATCTTGCGCTGTAAATAGCATCCATTGCAACTTTATCTAATTTTTCGCAATCTACTCCTGGCTCACCAGCAATACGACGAGCTGCTGCATAACGACCTGTAATTGCACCATCATTGAAAAGAAGAACTTTTGCATCTTTATCAAGACCAAACTCTTCTCCTCTGTATACAGGCATATCTGTAACGATTGTTCCTGGTGAATTCTTTGCAAGGTTGTACGCTTCCTTTAATGTGTTAACTGGGACAACATTGTTCCCATAAAATGCTGATTCAATAATAGATCTTGTTTTTGAAAATCCTGGTTTTCCTTTACCAATTTCGTCAATTGGATAATAAGCTTTTGTTGACATGGTTTTAACATCCTCCTTAAGTCCAAATTTGTATTTATTGTCTCATATTTGCTTATAAAAGTCAATACTTTCACTGAAAGACTTAATCGCATTTCATTCATTTCTTATACATTTTTCCATGTTTTTTTACTGTTAGCCAAATAAAATGCAAGTTCGACAAAGTGAACTTGCATTTTATTCTTTTTATTATGCATTTTTAAGGCAATATGAGTAAATTATGAATTTTTTCACTTCTCTTTTGTTAAAACTTTCACCAATCGTTTTTTTTCTAAACTTTCTGTAAACTTTCTAAAAAAATTCACGTTTCAATTTTGTAGTATAAACCATAAACCAAACGATACATACAAAAAATGCTGCCATCGCAATAAAATCTAATGTTTGAATTGGTATCACATAATAGTGAACAAAATCAATAATTCCATAAACCACAGATACAACTCCAAACGTAAGCACTGCTGGAAGTGCTTTATTTAAAAATGCTTCTTTATCTTTACATGCATATTCAAAATAGTTTTTACCAAGAAGAAGTGTCTCGTTAATATGACCATCTTTTTTCATTTTTGCCCACGCATATATTGCATAAATACCACATCCCAAAAATAAAAGACTAAAAATTCCAAATGTATTATCCATAATTTATCCCTCTATTTCTAAAATATTAAGCACTGTTTTTTTCATATCCTTTACATCACATTCTCTTTTATGGAGAACTTTTGCATCTTTTATTTCTGAAATTGCCTTTGGAATTGGAATATCTGAGATCTTATTTAATTCCTCTATCAAATCAAATTCATCCATTTGGCAATACTTTTCATCAATCGCTGTCATTACGCTTTTTAAAAACTTGTAAGGACTTGCTGTTGATACAACAAGATCTTTCGTAGAATTTTCTTGTTCTTCTTGACACTTCTGACACACATAAGCTGCTACCGCTGTATGAGGATCCATAACATATCCCACTTCACGATATGTATCATATATCATCTTAGCAGTATCCTTCTCTGTCGCATAACCTCCTATAAAATCAGAAAGTTTCTCCTTCATAGCTGATGTAATTTCATAGACACCTCGTTGTTTTAATTGTCCCATAAGCTCCCTTGTTTTTATCGCATCCTGTCCTGAAATAATATGAATCAGACGTTCTAAATTACTAGAGACCAAAATATCCATAGACGGTGATGTAGTCAATATAAATGCACGATTTTTATCATAAATTCCCGTCTCAAAGAAATCATAAAGCACTTTATTGTCATTGGATGCACAGATCAATTTATGAATCGGAACTCCCATTTCTTTTGCATAATATGCCGCAAGGATATTACCAAAATTTCCTGTTGGAACTGTGACGTTAATTTTCTCTCCATTAACAATCTGCTGCTGATTCAAAAGCTTTGCATAGGCATATACATAGTACACAACCTGAGGGATTAGTCTTCCAATGTTAATGGAATTTGCAGATGAAAACTGATACCCTGATTGTGCTAATTTTTCTTGTAGTTCCAGATCTTCAAACAACGTCTTTACTCCACTTTGCGCATCATCAAAATTACCGTGTAACGCAACAACAGCCGTATTTTTTCCCTTTTGCGTAACCATCTGACGTTCCTGTACGGGACTGACTCCACCTTTTGGATAAAATACAATAATCCTCGTTCCTTTCACATCTTGAAAACCTGCCATTGCAGCTTTTCCTGTATCTCCTGATGTAGCTGTTAAAATCACAATATCTTTGGTTACATGATGTTTCTTTGCAGAGGTGGTCAGAAGATGCGGAAGTATAGACAGTGCCATATCTTTAAACGCAATGGTGGCTCCATGAAACAATTCCAAATGGTACGTCTTTCCAACTTTTACAATAGGAGCAATTTCTTCTGTATCAAACTTCTTATCATACGCAAGCTTAATACAGTTCTTTAATTCCTCTTCTGTAAAATCTGTAAAAAATTGTTTCATTACAATATATGCTGTTTCCTGGTATGACTTTTCTTTTAATTCTTCCATAGAAACATCCAATTGCGGGATAACTTCTGGAACAAACAGTCCTCCATCCTCCGCAAGACCTTTTAAAATAGCTTCTGAGGCAGTTACCTTTCGAGACGCATTTCGCGTACTTTTATACATTAAATTCATGCTATCACCTCTTTTTGATTTCTGCTAGAAATTATAACATATGTCTATTTTTTATTCAACTTCACGTTTTTCCTTCCGAAAAAAGATATAAATAAGTCCGCTTATAGCCATTAACATTGGATAAAATAGATATGGCATAATCATAAACGGAGTCAATCCTGTTAAACTGGCCGCAGAAAGTAACTGCGCACCATATGGGATCATTCCTTGTCCAACGGATGTAAAAATATCAAGTAACGAAGCAGAACGTTTTGGTGATATTTCAAATTCATCACTGATCTCCTTTGCAATTGGGCCTGCCATAACAATTGCAACCGTGTTATTTGCCGTACATAAATCAACTAATAAAGAAAGCACAGCAATTCCAAATTCTCCCCCGCGTTTCCCTTTGATTCTTTTCTTGATAATTTCCAAAATAAATGTAATTCCGCCATACTCTTTTACAAGCGATACAATACATGCCACAATAATGGAAATAACAGTAATATCGTACATTGATGTTACCCCATTTCCAACCACATTGAAAATTTCTCCTAACGCAATACTTCCCGTAATCACTCCAACACACAAAGAGATAATTGTTCCTGCAATCAACACCAAGAACACATTAATTCCAGCTAATGCACCCACAAGTACCACTACATATGGTATTACTTTCCACAAATTATATGGAAGATCATTTCCAATTTGAACTTCCAAGTTTCTTGTAATAAAAAGAAATAACAGAATTGTAATAATTGCCGCTGGAAGTACAATCAAAAAGTTAGCCTTAAACTTGTCTTTCATTTCGCATC
>JARIEI010000103.1 GCA_029256845.1 Ruminococcus sp.
AAAATAATCTCTTAAAGAAATTTTCAAGGATCTGTTGTCTATTGTTTAATTATCAAGGTTCTTTGTTTGTTTCTGTTCTCAACAGCAACTCATTTAATATATCATATCGAGTTTTGTTTGTCAAGAACTTTTTTCATTTTTCTTTGTTGTGTTTTTCATCTATCATCTCACAGTTGATCGCTTCCGCATCCTATGATGATGAATGTTTGATGTCTCGTTCACAACAGAACCTATCTTACCACGTCATTTCTGAATTGTCAATAATTTTCTTGTTTTTTATTTTATTTATACAATTTACACAATTTACATGTTATGTTCCATTTTTTTCTATGTATATTAGATACCGCACAATTGATTTACGTAAAATTCTTTTCGATTCTTTACTTTCTATAGAAAGTATGATACTCTATTTCTCGTGAGGAAAATAAGCTATGAATAATTTATATACATTTCATAATTACATAAATCTAAGATTTAAACAGGACAGATAACTTGGTTATCTGTCCTGTTCGCTTTATTCCTTTACTATAGTACAAAATAACAATTCTTATATTATTATCTAAAAGGAGCTTTTATGAACGAGTCAAAATTAAAAACTTTATTTTTTGTTCTTTTAGGGAATACAATTAATGCTTTGGCAATCACTATGTTTGTTGTTCCCTCTGGCATAATTACTGGTGGCACTCCTGGTCTGGCTCTATCTTTCCACCATTACTTACATATTCCTATTTCTTTGTTTGTTCTTATTTTTAATGTTTCTATGTTTCTCTTAGGAATGATCATTTTGGGAAAACGTTTTGCTATGACAACTTTAGTCAGCACCTTTTTCTACCCTGTTATCCTTGGCGTTTTCGAAAACATTCCCGCACTTTCCCATGTAACTGATGATAAAATGCTTGCTACCATCTGCGGCGGGGTTATGGTTGGATTTTCAATCGGACTTGTGATTCGCTCTGGCGCTTCTACCGGAGGTATGGACATCCCTCCTCTTATATTAAACAAGAAATTTGGTCTCCCCGTTTCTAAAACACTTTATCTTTTCGACTCCATCATCTTACTTTTACAGATGTTTTTCTCCGATGTTGAAAATGTAATTTATGGTATTGTTCTTGTTATGACCTATTCTATTATTTTGGATAAAGTGCTTCTCATGGGTACTACACAGACACAAGTTAAAATTATTAGTCGTTATTATAAAGAAATTAATCTTGCTATTCAAAATGAACTTGACCGTGGCTCTACATTGATTCGTGCCAACACAGGTTTCCTTGGAATTGATCAACCTGTCATTTTGTCAATTATTTCAAATCGTGAACTTAACAAATTAAATTCTCTTGTGATGAACATAGATCCTGAAGCATTCATTGTCATTAACCATGTGAATGAAGTACGAGGACGTGGTTTCACAATGCAAAAATCAAAAAAAGAAAAAAATAAGGCGGCTGTTTAACAGTCACCTTATTTTTTTACATCAGATTCATTACATCATTAATGGTTCTTACACCATATATTTTAATCCCCTTCACCCCTTTTACCATATCCATAGATACTTGTGGGATGATACATGATTCAAACCCTAATTTTTTTGCTTCCGATACACGCTGCTCTGGCATACTTACTGCACGGATTTCACCACTTAATCCAACTTCTCCAAAAACAACTGTTTTTTCGTCTACTGCACGGTTCTTATAACTAGAAATAATTGCAACTACAATTCCAAGATCAATTGCAGGTTCATTCATTTTAATTCCTCCTGCAATGTTAACGTAGGCATCATATTCTGAAAGTGGGAGACCAATTCTCTTTTCTAATACGGCCATCAATAAATTCACTCGATTATAATCAGTACCTGCTGCCGTCCTTCTTGGCATTCCAAACCCACTTTTACATACCAATGCTTGGATTTCAATTAAAATTGGTCTTGTTCCTTCCATCGAACATGCTACTACTGACCCAGATGCATTTTCTGGTTTTCCACTTAGCATATACTCAGAAGGATTCTCAACTTCTACAAGCCCTGTTTGTCGCATTTCAAATACACCAATTTCATTTGTAGATCCAAAACGATTTTTTACACCTCGCAAAAGCCGATAAGATGCATGTCGATCTCCTTCAAAATAAAGTACTGTATCTACCATATGTTCTAGTACCCGAGGCCCTGCTACCGTTCCTTCTTTTGTAACATGTCCAACTATAAAGATTGAAATTCCTAACCCTTTTGCTAGTTGCATAAAAACATTCGTAGATTCTCGAACTTGTGATACACTTCCTGGTGCAGAAGATACCCCCTCACTAAACATAGTTTGAATGGAATCTATTACCACAAATTTCGGACGTTGCTTTTCGATCACGGTACGAATGGTCTCCAAATTTGTTTCGCAAAAAAGTTTTAACTGGTCTGTAAATGTTCCCATACGATTTGCACGCAACTTAATCTGCGACAAAGACTCTTCACCTGATATGTAAAGTACAGTTTCTTTCTTTGATAAATTCTGACAAACTTGTAGCAACAATGTAGATTTTCCTATTCCAGGATCTCCACCTACGAGTACCAGTGATCCAGGCACAATCCCCCCACCTAACACACGATCAAGCTCTTTTATCTCTGTTTGAATCCTCGTATGGTCATCTGCCTCTACTTGAGATAAGGAAACAATGTCTGAAGTACTCCTACCACTGACCATACTGCTTCTAGTTACTGAAACTGGTTCTTCAACAAAAGTATTCCATTCTTTACATGCCGGACATTGCCCTTGCCATTTTGCCGACTCGTATCCACAGTTTTGACAGTAATACACATTCTTTTTATTTTTTGCCATAGTTATCCCCATTCTTCTAATAAGTTTTCAATAGAATATTCGCCCATTGCATCAATGAAAAAGAGACGGATATAGCCGCCTCTTTCTTTACTTTTTATTATTTTTGTATAAAGAGCATCTTAGCATTTCTCTACTTCTACTACCACACAATCTTCTGATCCAAGTTCTACACTCACACTCAATTTTCCACTTAAATTTGTAGTCATACGTCCTGCTGATACTCCATCTAAACGTACTTCATATTCTTTTTCTGGCTCAAGCTCTAATGTAAACTGTACATCTTCTGGAGCAGATACTTTAAATTCTACTTTTGTATCTGTCTCCTTAAAATTCTCCACCGCACTGCCTGGAACAGACTCATATACAAACATTCCATTCTTTTCTAATTTTGTAATTTCACTAAATGTCTTGACTTTATAAATATCACCATCAAACTCAAAATTGTCAAGTTTTGTTTTTGAATTTAATGAATAATCTCCAAAGCTAAGTGTTCCATCTTGTTCTGCACGTAATAATTCTTTCACGATTGCCATTGTATGATCCTCCTACGTATTTCAGATTATTTTATCCAAATTTGATGTAGTTTCATTATATAATACTTCCTACTTATTTTCTACTGGTTTATGTTCTTTGTATAAAATTTAATTTCTTTTTTAGATATTCCAGCTTCAATCACGTCACCTTCTTTGACTTCTCCGTTTAATATAGCTTCTGCAAGCTTATCTTCTAATTCTTTTTGCAAAGCTCTCCTTAACGGTCTTGCTCCATACTTGGCATCCGTTCCTTTTTCAACAATATATTTTTTTGCAGAATCTCGTAATGTGAGCGTAATATTCATCTGCTCTTTCACACGTTTCGTAAAGATATTGCATAGAATTGTAACAATCTGCTTCATATTGGTTTCATTCAATGCATGGAATACGATCATTTCATCAATTCTGTTGAGAAATTCTGGTCGAAATGTCTGTTTTACTTCATCCATAACATTTTGTTTCATTCGTTTATAATCGTCTGCTGGTGTCTCTTTTGTTGAAAACCCTAATTTTTTCGGATCTATAATTGATTTTGCACCTGCATTAGATGTCATAATAATAACTGTATTACAAAAATCTACTTTTCTACCTTGGGAGTCCGTAATATGTCCGTCATCTAGCACTTGTAGTAAGATATTAAAGATATCCGGATGAGCTTTTTCTATCTCATCAAACAGAAGCACAGAATATGGATGAGTACGTACTTGATCACTCAATTGCCCTCCTTCTTCATGCCCCACATATCCTGGTGGTGACCCGATCATTTTTGAAACCGAATGTTTTTCCATATATTCAGACATGTCAACTCGAATCATCGCTTCTTCATTCCCAAACAATGCTTCTGCCAAAGCTTTTGACAATTCTGTCTTTCCAACTCCTGTCGGTCCTAGAAATAAGAATGAACCAATTGGTCTTTTCGGATCTTTTAAGCCAACCCTTCCTCGTTTCACAGCACGAGAAACTGCAGCAATTGCTTCTTCTTGCCCTATTACTCTTTTCCGTAAAATCTGCTCTAATTTTTTTAAGCGTTCCGTTTCATTTTCTGCAAGTTTTTGAACTGGAATTTTTGTCCAAGCAGAAACAACTTCTGCAATTTCATTCTCTCCGATTTCAGGATATTTTACCGCTGATTTTCTTTGAAATCTCTTTCGAAGTTCTACTTGCTTCTTTTCTATTATTTTTTGTTCCTCATGCAGTTTTGAAGCTTTCTGGTAATCATTATTACGAATAGATTCCTCTTTGTCTTGCATTACTTTTTTCCAGTCTGCCTCTAATTTTTTTAAATTTTCAGGTGTTTTATATCCGTTTATACGCGCTTTTGAACACGCTTCATCCAAAACGTCAATCGCCTTGTCTGGCAAATTTCTATCCGTTATATAACGCTTTGATAACTTCACCGCCGATAAAAGAGCTTGGTGTGTGATCTCTACTTTGTGGTGTTTCTCATATTGAGGTACAATTCCTTCTAAAATACACACACATTGTTCTTCTGTAGGCTCTTCTACTGTGATTGGCTGAAACCTTCGCTCAAATGCAGCATCTTTTTCGATGTGCTTTCGGTATTCCACAATTGTTGTAGCGCCAATGATTTGAATTTCACCACGTGCTAACGCTGGTTTTAAAATACTAGATGCGTCGATTGCCCCTTCTGCTCCTCCAGCTCCAATAATGGTATGAAGTTCATCCAAAAAGAGAATAATATCCCCTTCTTGCTTTACTTCTTCCATTAATCCTTTCATCCGTTCCTCAAATTCGCCCCGATACTTTGAACCTGCAATTAGTAATGCTAAATCCAAACTGTAGATTTTCTTTTCCTTCATATTAGTCGGAACAACACCGCTTACAATCCTTTGTGCTAATCCTTCAATAATTGCCGTCTTTCCAACGCCTGGCTCTCCAACAAGACATGGGTTATTCTTGGTTCGTCTACTTAAAATCTGCATCAAACGGATAATTTCTTCTTCCCTGCCAACGACCGGATCCATATTACCTGATTTTGCTTGCTCTGTAAGATTGGTACAATATTGTTCCAAGGCACGTGTTTTACTATGTGCACTCTCCTTTATTGCTTCTTGATACTCTTTATAATCCATCCCTGATGCATGAACAATATCTGCAATAACTTTTTTTATATTAATATTTAACGTAATCAAAATTCTAGTTGCAACACAATCTACATCATGAAGCATGGCAAGCAATAAATGCTCCGTTCCGATGGAATTTAATTCCAAACGTTCCGCTTCCACAGCACTATTTTCTATAAGTGTAAGAAACCTAGGACTTTGCTTTGGTGTCTCTACCAACCGTTCCTCTACAGATGGTGCAACTAGTTCCTCTATTAGATTTTGAATCTGTTCCTCTTCCACTCCATTTTCCGCAAGAATCTGACCTGCCACGCCCATATACTCTTTTCGAAGTGCAAGAAGAAGGTGTTCTGTTCCTATGTATGGATGCTTCATTCTTTTTGCTATGGTTCCCGCATATTTCATAACACGTTCTGCCTGTTTTGTGTAATTATTCAGCATATATTCCTCCTGATCACTCTATGAATTTTCTTTTATGCTTTATATATACTCTTCAAAAATCTCATCTACAAGATTATGTACTTCTTCTCTTGAAATCTGCTTACAACATCCCGTTGCAAGTAGAATTTGTAATTTTTCCTTCATCTCTTCTAAGGCTCTTATCTTATCAATGTCTAGTTGGATGACCGCACCTTTCCTTCTATCTAATTGAATAACCCCTTCTTGTTTTAAAACAGTATATGCTTTATTAACTGTATGCATATTAACTCCGATCATCTCTGCCATCTGCCTAACAGATGGGAGGGATTCTCCTTCATGGAGCATAGACGTTGCAATTCCCATAATAATCTGATTTCTAAGTTGCATGTAGATTGCTTCCTCACTATTAAAATCTACTTCAATCAACATACTATCACCCACCTTTATCATTTGTCTGTTATACATATGGTAGCACATCTGGATTATTCTTTTCAAGTCATACGCCTATTATTTTAATCCATTTAAAAGATATTTGTAGTCAGATTCAAACCGTTCTAAAAGATCGTAAGCTCCCCCATGGATACTCCAATCAAAAATTAATCCTCGCAAAAAACGAAGACAATATTGCGTAGTTTCCGTTGGATCAAGTTTGTTATTAATAAATCCTTTCCTAGAACATTCTTGCAAGATTTCAAAAAGTGTTCTGTAATAAAGTCTTTCTGGTTCAAATGCTGAAATAGAAGTTTCTTCCATAATCAACTTATAATATGTATTAACTAAAATTCCGATTTCTTTTGCAACATATTCAATATAACTTTTCAGAATAATATGTAGCTTTTCTTCTGGATTTTTTTGTTTACACAATTCTTTAAAATCTTCATCAATCAAACGATCCACTTGATAGTATGCCTCAACTGCAAGATCTTCTTTTGAATGAAAATGGTGATAAAAGGATCCAATTGAAATCTTTGCATAGGAGCAAATTTCTCGTATTGTAATTTTTTCATATTCTTTTTCCTTGGATAAATGAAGAATCGCATCTAACAAAGCTTCTTTTGTCGCCGCTGTACATTTATATTCACGTTTTTCCACTTAAATTTCCTTCTTTTCCTTTTTCTCTTATGTATTATACACATTTTCTTCTTGACCAACAAGGGAAAAAATGATAGTATACTTTCGAAAATAGAACATTGTTCTAATTTAGGAGGAATACAATGTGTAAAAAAAATATAGCAATAGTTACAGATACTAATAGCGGTATTTCTAACGAAGAAGCATCTTATCTTGGTATTTCACTCGTTCCTATGCCCTTTATTATCGATGGGCATACTTACTATGAAAATATTGATCTTTCACAAGAGGATTTTTTTAAAAAACAACAAGCGGGTAACAACATTACAACTTCACAGCCTTCTTTAGGTTCTTTGATTGAACTTTGGGAATCCTTACTAAAAACTCACGAAACCGTTCTTCATATTCCTATGACGTCTACATTAAGTGGGTCTATGGCAAGTGCATGTATGCTTGCAAAAGAGTATAATAATCGTGTCATTGTTGTCGATAATTTAAGAATTACAGTCACCTTACGGCAATCCATTTATGATGCTTTAAAATTACGTTCTCAAGGACTTTCTGCCGTTGAAATTAAAAACAAATTGGAGGCTTGCCGTGCAGATGCAAATATTTATTTGTCACTAGACTCTCTTACCTATCTCAAAAAAGGAGGTCGCATTACACCCGCTGTAGCAGCAATTGGTTCTCTCTTTCACATGAAACCTGTGCTTAGTTATAAAGCTGGTATTCTCGCACCTTATAAAAAAACACGAGGACAAAAAAATGCGTGGAAAGAAATGTTAAAGGCTGTAGAATACGATCTTACTCACCAATTTAAAGGAAAAGATGTATCTTTATGCACTGCTTATTCTGGCTCGAAAGATCTAGGGAAAAGCTGGCTAGAAGTGGTACAAGCTTATTTCCCCGATTTTGAAATTTATCACTCAAAACTTTCGTTAAGTATAGCTACCCACACAGGTCCAGGCGTTTGCGGAATAAGTTGTATCTCTAAACTTTAAAATAAGAGGAAATATATTGGAACGTCTCTTCCATGTATATTTCCTCTCTTTTTATTTTTTCATCTTTGGTTCAAAGATAAAAGATGCTAAATATCCAAATATAAGGGCCGCGCTAATTCCGACCGCACTCGCTGTAAAACCGCCCATGAAAATTCCTAAAAATCCATTTTCATCAACTGCCTTTTTCACACCTTGCCACAATACATTTCCAAATCCTAATAGTGGAACACTCGCTCCTGCTCCTGCAAATTTTAAAATCGGTTCATACAAATTACAAAACCCAAGAATTGCTCCGGTACATACCAATAAAACCATTACTCTTCCTGGCATTAATTTTGTTCGATCAAGTAAACATTGAACTATTGCGCAGATCAATCCTCCGACCAAAAATGCTTTTATATATTCCATTTTTCCTTCTTCTCCTTTTCTTTCAACAATGTTCTAATACTATTCCATGCGCAATTCCAGGAACACTGGCACCTTCGTTGTAACTTACTGTAGACATTAGTGCCCCGGTTGGCACAAATAAAATTCGTTTCCATTCTCCTTTTTGAATTTTGGGTAAAAGGTAGCCTGCAAGTGTTACCGCCGCGCAGCCACATCCACTTCCCCCAGCGTTAGTATCTTGTGTTTGCTGATCAAAAATCATCATTCCACAGTCTTTATGTTTTTCTCGAATGTCAATACCTTTTTCAGCCAAAAGATCGATTAAAATCCGATGACCAATATATCCTAAATCTCCCGTTATGATTGCATCGTAATCTTCTACACTTCGTTCAAAATCTTTAAAATTCCAGTAAATTGTATCTGCTGCTGCAGGCGCCATGCATGCTCCCATATTTTGAGAATCTTTTAATCCATAATCTACAATTTTTCCAACAGTAACTCCACTAATTCTCACATGACTTTTTCTTGTTCCTACAATAAATGCTCCACTGCCTGTTACCGTCCATTGAGAAGCAAGAGGTCTTTGATTCGCATATCCCAACGGAAAACGAAATTCTTTTTCCGCACTGCCAAAATGGCTAGATGTTACTGCGAGGGTACACTCTCCATATCCAGCCGCTACACTCATTGCACTTAATGCTAATGCTTCTCCCGAAGTAGAACAAGCGCCATACAGTCCAAACATTGGAATCTGAAGTGCTTCTACTCCTAAGGATGTTGCAATCCCTTGTCGTAATAAATCCCCGCCGAACAAATAACGAATATCTTGTGGTGCCAAATTTGCCTTTGATAGTGCAATAACACATGCTTCTTTTTGCATATTACTTTCTGCCTCTTCCCATGTATTTGCACCAAACAAGTCATCTTTATTTGTTTTATCAAACCATTTGGATAAAGGACCTTGTGATTCTTTACTTCCTACCACACACCCACTACTTACAATATAAGGTGAATGTTCAAAATAGACGCTTTGACTTCCTTTTGCAAATTCCATCTTCTCTCCTTTTCTCGCTCATTTCTGTTACTTATTTTTCATATAGTATGGGTGATTTTTTCATATTTTATGCAAAAAAATCCCTAATAAAAATAGACAATGCCACTTTTATTAGGGATAATTTTTATTTACTTTATACTTCTTCGTTCAAAAATTTTTCTACAATTCGCGCCGCATCTTTCACACATTTTGCGCAACCTTCTGTTTTATTTCCTCGTTTTTCTTTTAGCAATTCCCTACAGTATAATGAACAATGTTCCTCCTGAAACAATTGTGCTGATTTTCTGATTTTTGCATAGGTGTCTTTTCTAGTCGCTTTTAGATCTTCACCATCACTGTTACTATTCGCATAACTAATCGTCATAAACATCCCTGTAACAGCACCACAAGTATCTCCTAGGGCACCCATACCAGACCCAAATCCTTCTGCTATTTTAAATGCATCTTCTTCTTTCATTCCAAGTTCTTCACAAAATGTACAAAACACTGCCTGTGAACAATTATATCCTTCCAAATATTTGTTCGCAGCACGCTCACTTTTCATTTCCATTTTACTTACCTCTATAATAATTTTTATCCTTTTCTGCTATAAAATTTCCGTAGCTTCTTCTTTCGATTTACGGATTGCATGTTGTGGTGCAGGACTTGCATCTTTTGCAGGGTATCCGATCGGAAAAATAGCAATCAAGTCATAGGTTGCCATTTGTGGATAAAGTTCTTTCAATTTTGGTGCATTAAAATGTCCAACCCAAGTCGTTCCTAGACCTAACTCCTGTACTTCTAGCATAATCTGTGTCCCGACAATAGCACCATCTACATCAGCAAAATTTCTTTGGTCATATTTTCTTGTCCAAGCTTCTTCTTCTTGACATCCAAGCACAAGAAATTGATCCGCATCAAAATGAAATCTTGTAATGCTTTTTATCGTTTCTTTTGCCTTTTCTGACTGCATAATCCACAACTTATAAGGTTGCTTATTTACCGCAGTTGGTGCGCATAATGCTGCTTCAATAATTTGATCTAATTTTTCTTTTTCTACTGCCTGACTCGTAAACTCTCTACAGGAATAGCGCTCCTTCGCTAATTCTAAAAATTCCATTCTCTTTCTCCCTATTTAAATGTATTGTTCTTTTTTGATGACTTCGCAACGGAAATTAGCACACCTAATGCTATCACTGATATCGCAATTAATCCAGCATATACTAATGGACTTTTTCCACTTAAAGGCATCTGTGCAAGCTCCTGTGCATATTCTTGTCCCTTTGTTTTTTCCTGAACTTCTTTCTTAGACTTTTCTTGCACCGACTCTGTTCTAGAAGGTGCTTCTTTTGCTAATACATTTTGCAGGTCAAAATTTGTGGTTAGTACCAAAGCTAAAAACATACAAAGAACAACTTTAACAATTTTTTTCAACTTATCTTCTCCTTTGTACCCAATTTCTAACATTTGTTTCCCCATTTTTCATGTAACCATTTCTCTGTTGTCTGGCATACTTCTTTTAAGCTTCCATCATCAAATGGGGAACGAAGACCAACTGATTTTACAAGATCGACAAACGTTTCCATTCCACCTTGACGTACAAATTTCAAATAAGTTTTCCATGCCTCATCCCAATCTTTTAGAGAAAGAGACCATATTTGAAGTGCAATAATCTGCGCAAGGCAGTAATCAATATAATAAAATGGGTATTGATAAATATGAAGCTGGCGCTGCCATCCAGCTCCACGACCATAAAATGGCATTCCTTCATGATCCACATATGGACGATAGATTTTTTCAAGACGTGCCCACGCCTGATTTCTTTCCTCTGGCGTCCAATCTGGATTTTCATATACCAAATGTTGGAAATGATCTACTTCACAACCATAAGGCAAAAATGTCACTGAATCTTCTGCATGATATAATTCATATTTTTCTGTTTCTTCTTCAAAGAATAAATGATGATATGGTGCTGTTAGGAATTCCATAGACATAGATTGCACTTCTGCCCCATCACTTGTTGGCCATAGTACATCACTTACAGGTACATTCTTCGCTGCCTGTGCACAGCCAAATGCATGTCCAACTTCATGTGTAAGTACATCCACATCACCTGCGGTACCGTTAAAATTTGAAAAAACAAATGGACAATTATAATCGCTAATATATGTGCAATATCCGCCTGGAGCCTTTCCATCTTTTGCAATCACGTCGAAAAGATCCATATCGTACATTTTCTGAATAAATTCTGCTGTTTCCTTTGAAAGTGCCGTATACATCTCTTTTCCCGCAGCCATAATCTGTTCTGGTGTACCATGTGGCATTGCATTTCCATCTGGAAATACAAATGCATCATCATAAAATTTGAACTCTTCAATTCCAATACGTTTTGCTTGTGTTTTTTTAATTTCCATCACAACTGGAACTACATCTTCTACAATTTGACGTCGGAAATTTTCTACTTCTGCTGGTCCATAACAATTCCTTGTATTTCTTAGATAACCAAGTTCTACATAATTATTAAATCCAAGCATTTTTGCTTGCTTTGTTCGATTTTTGATTAATTTATCATAAATTTCATCAAACTCTTCTTGATGTTCATCAAAAAACTGTCCTTCTGCTTCATATGCTCTTTTACGAATCTGTCGATCTTCAGACTGTTTATAAAGTGTTAGTTTCGCAATTGTACAGATTTCTCCTTCAAACGGAATTTGTGCAGATGCATATAACTTTTGATACTGCGCAGTGAGTTGATTTTCTTCCTGCATAAGTGGAACAAGCTCTGGTGCAAACGCTTTTAATGCTATTTCTGTATTGATAAACCACGTTTTTCCATATTTCTCTTCCAAGGAACTTCTAAATTTAGAATTTACAAGCACTCGTTTAAATGCATCCATTTTTTCAGATAAAAGTGGAGAAACCTCATCAAAGAACTGGCGCTCTGTCTCATAAAATGCATCTCTTGTGTCAATCGTATTTCTAATATTGGCCAAAGTTGCCATTGTATCAAATGTCTTATTTTCTTGGTCAATCTTTTCAATTACATCCATCTGCTCTTCTACCGTAGATGCTTTTTCAAATCTTTCTGTCAGTTCTGTTATCGTTGCAAATAAACGTTCTTTATCTGGTCTTTTATATGGCATATCCTGAAATTTCATATTGTCTCTCCTTCTTCTATATAAATTTTACATAAGTTTCAATATGATCCACAAGAGAAAATACGCGGCAAATAATATAATAAATGCAACTCCTGCAATTTTAGCGCTAAATGCAAATGCAGCTCTACGCAGTGCTTTCATCTCTTCTTTTGTAAGTTCAGCTTTTTCTGGTGGAATACTTCCCTCTCTGCTTTCTTTTTTGTGATGGCTTCCCTTTGTCTCTCTGCTTCCAAACGAAAACATTCTCATTCCATCTAAATGATCCATGTCTGCAATAACGTGATTGTCATCTTGAAATTGCTGTTTATCCGATTTTTCTTGTTTTCTCATATTTTTCTTTCCTTTAATCTCTTTCTTATGTTTATTAAGCGTATCATATTTTTTCTAAAAAAGAAACCTTAAGAAACTCTTTTGTACTAAAAAACGACTACCTGTTGTTACAAGTAGCCGTTTATGTTTACTGATCGCAAAGGTGACAGGCAACAAAATGTCCATTTCCTATGTCACGATACTTTGGTGCTTCTGTCTTACAACGATCCATGCAATATTTACATCTTGTATGGAACTTACATCCTTTTGGTGGATTTGCTGGAGATGGGATATCTCCTGACAGAATTACACGATTCATTTTTACTTCTGGATCTGGAATAGGCACTGCACTAAATAAAGCCTTTGTATACGGATGAATTGGATTTTTAAAGATTTCTTCCTTGCTTCCCATTTCCACCATACTTCCCAAATACATAACTCCTACATCATCAGAAATATGCTCTACAACCGAAAGATCATGAGAGATAAATAAATAGGATAAATTATGTTCTGCTTGAAGTTCTTCCATAAGGTTAATAATCTGAGCCTGAATGGAAACATCAAGAGCAGATACTGGCTCATCACACACAATTAAGCGTGGATTCAAAGCAAGCGCTCGTGCAATTCCAATACGCTGACGTTGTCCGCCTGAAAATTCATGTGGATAACGATCAATCTGATAGCGACGAAGTCCGCAAATTTCCATGATTCCTTTTACATAGTCTGTATAATCTTTTGGATCTACAATTCCATGTGCACGAACACCCTCACCGATGATTTCACCAATCGGCATACGTGGACTTAATGAACTGTATGGATCTTGAAAGATCATCTGAAGTTTTGGTCTTAATGCTCTCATTTCTTTTTTGCTTAATTTAAAGATATCCTGACCATCGAACATTGCTGTTCCTTCTGTCGCTTCGAGTAGTCTTAAAATGGTTCGTCCTGTTGTTGTTTTACCACATCCGGATTCTCCAACAATTCCAAGAGTCTTTCCCTCTTCAAGTTTAAAGGAAACGTCATCAACTGCTTTTACATATCCTTTGGTAGACTGCATAAGTCCTGACTTGATCGGAAAGTATTTTTTAAGATGCTGTACATCTAAAATTACTTTTGACATGATGTTTCGTTTCCTCCTTCATATAGCCAGCAAGATACACGATGTGTTGGACTTACTTGAATCATCTCAGGGTATTTTCCATCACACTTATCTGTACATCTGTCGCAACGGCTTTTAAAATAACAATAATCTGGCATATTTACTGGGTTTGGAACTTGACCTGGAATAGAATAAAGTTTTTCAACTTTTTTACCGATCACAGGTTTACTATTTAAAAGTCCAATTGTATATGGATGACGTGGATCTTTATAAATCTCAGTCGCTGTTCCTTCCTCAATTACACGACCTGCGTACATAACAACAACGTAATCTGCCATTTCTGCAACTACACCAAGATCATGTGTAATTAACATGATACTTGCGTTAATTTTATCTTTAATACTACGCATCAAATCAAGAATTTGAGCCTGAATTGTAACGTCAAGAGCCGTTGTTGGCTCATCTGCAATAATCAACTTTGGCTCACAGCAAAGTGCCATAGCAATCATAACTCTCTGGCGCATACCACCTGAAAGTTCATGTGGATAACTATCATACACACCTTCTGCCCTAGCAATTCCTACTGTTTCTAACATTTTTATGCTCTGCACACGAACATCTTTCTTGTCCATCTCAGGTTTATGAAGACTAATGGCTTCATCTAATTGATATCCAATCGTAAATACTGGATTTAAACTTGTCATTGGTTCTTGGAAAATCATTGCAATCTCTTTTCCTCGCACCTTGCACATTTCAGAAGTAGGAAGTTTCGTAAGATCAACCACTTCCCCATCTACTTTGTGAAAACGGATTGCTCCATCTACAATCTGTCCTGCTGGACCTTGTACTAACCTCATTGTTGACATGGATGTAACGCTCTTTCCACATCCTGATTCACCAACAATACCAACGGTCTTACCTTCTGGAATATTAATCGTTACACCATCTACTGCTTTTACAACACCAGTGTCCGTGTAAAACCATGTTTTCAATCCATCTATTTCTAGGAGGTTTTCTTTGTTTTTCATTTCAGCTTTATACATAGATGGATCTGTATTTTTGCTATTATATAATTTTTTCTGGTCGCGATAAGCTTTGTTGGCCGCTCTATTGACACGTTTAATCTCTTTTAAACGTGCTTTATTTTCCTTCGCTTCCATTCTTTTTTCTTCATTTCTACTCACGATAGAATCCTTACCTTTCTCTTGGATCGTTAAATCTCTAATGAAAACTATCTTTTCATCTTAGGGTCAAACGCATCTCGCAAACCATCACCTACGAAGTTAAATGCGAGTACTGTAATTAATATGAGAAGTCCTGCTGGAACCCACATATTTAAATAATCTGTCATAATAATCGGATCATTTACAAGGTTTACGATTTTTCCCCAGGAAGCATACGGATATGGAACACCCATACCTAAAAAGCTAAGCGCACTCTCAAGCAAAATAACATCACCAATTCCAAGGGTTGTAAACACAATCAATTGTGGCATAACATTTGGAATCAAATGTTTAAAAATTTTACGTCCTGTGCTAAGACCAATTGCTTCTGTTGCTGTCATAAATTCTTGCTCACGAAGTGTAAGAATCTGACCTCTTACTAGACGCGTTACTCCTGCCCATCCAAGAAGACCAACAGAGAACATCAAAAAGATAATCTTGAGTTGCTGTGGTGCTTTAAGTGTTACAAGAATAGAACCTAAAATCATAAGGATTGGCATTGTAGGGATACAAAATACCACGTCTACAATACGCATGATCACCATATCGATTTTCTTTCCAAAGTATCCTGAAATACCTCCAAGCACAACTCCAATTAAAAGTTCGATTCCTACAACAACGATTCCAATCATAAGTGAAATTCTTCCACCATACATAAGACGTGTCATAATGTCAAACCCATCTTTATCTGTACCAAGCCAATGTGCTTTTGACATTGGGGCCTTATTCATAAGAGCTACCCCAGCTTGTGTTAAGTCATAACCAGATGTGTTACTTACTTCTTTTCCATTATGTGTATAGAACATCTCATATTCCCCATATGGAGAAATCATTGGTCCAAAAATAGAAAATAATAAGATTATACCTAAAATCACCAAACCTGCAATTGCAAGCTTATTTCGGAAAAAACGTTTTAAGATCAGTCTTGTTGGAGACAAGATTGCCGCATTTCCTTCAAAACTAGTATCCTCCTTAAGCTCTGATTCTTTGAACTTAAGTGGATCCGCTTTTACATTCTTCATTTTGGATTTCCTTTCTCACTTATATTATCTTTAATTGTATCGTACACGTGGATCGACTACTGCATAGAGTATATCGGAAATCAGTGTACCCAAAAGTGTCAGTATTGCAAGGAACATATTAAATCCCATAACAAGAGGAATATCTCCTTGTTTCAGACAATTGTATGCTGTATTTCCAATACCGTCAATTGCAAAGATTGTTTCTGTGATCATGGATCCTGAGAATAAACTTGGAAGCATTCCCCCAACTAATGTAACGATCGGAATCAACGTATTTCTAAATGCATGTGTATAAATAACTTTGTGCTCTGAAAGCCCTTTTGCTCTGGCTGTACGAATATAATCTGCATTTAATACCTCAAGCATATTTGTTCTTGTATAACGCATCAACGCTCCGGTACTAATTACTGCCAAAACAACTACTGGCAATACATAATGCCAACTTACATCGAGAAGATGACGAAATCCTTCAAAATCTTCTCTGGCTGTTACCATTCCAGAAAGTGGGAACCATTTCAATCCGATTGCAAAGAATCTCTGTAAGATTGCAGCAAGGAAAAAGGATGGCATCGATATTCCCAACATAGCAAATGTTGTAAGGGTATAATCAAGTTTTGAATACTGCTTTGTTGCAGAAATAATTCCTAGTGGAATTGCGAGCAAAATCTGAATGACAAATGCCATCGCAGAAAGTGCAAAAGAATTCCACATCTTGCTTGTAATAACATCCACAACAGGCTTGTCATATACAAAAGAATTTCCAAAATCTCCTGTAACTGCCTTACCCATCCATTTTACATATCCTTCAACAATTCCCGTATCCAATCCGTAAACACGGCGCATATTTTCACGCATCTCTTCGGTAATCTTTGGATTTCCGGCGGTTGCATTTTGAACATAATCACCTGGCATAAGTCTTACTAAGGAATACAGTATCACTGAAACACCAAATAAGACGAATATGCCAATCAGTAATCTTCGAATAACATATTGTTTCATAGTTAAGTTCTACCTTTCATATACTTCCAACTGGTATATATTCATAAAACATAATTTCTCTCGAAATTACAAAATTTTCATAGTTATAGAATGAATATTTTTCATTCCCTTCTAGAATAACAATGACTCTAGATTTTGTGTGATATAGTATTTATAAATAGCAAATACTGCCGTCGGATACAGACATAAGTGTACCAAATCCGACGGCAATATTCATGCATTACTTCTTTTCAATTATTACGAATTATTTAACCATCTGAAGTTTTTCAATTTCTACATCCCATTTATAGAATGGAGTCTGATCTTTTGCAAGTGTCTCCACATCGATATTTTTTGGATTAAAGATGTATAAGTTCTTTCTCTGGTATACTGGCATTTCAACAGCTTCATCCATAATAATATCTAACGCTTTGTGGTACAATGGTTTACGCTCTTCAATATCAAGTGTTGTACGAGCTTCCATCATAAGTTTATCAAGTTCTGCATTTTTAATGCGGTATGGGTTATCATTTGATTCAGAATTGTAAAGTTGGTACATATCTGGATCGATTGTTGCTTGCCATGCAGCAACCCACATATCTGCTGTATATGTATTCATCTTATCGAATAATACGTCTGGTGCAACGTCTTGAATTACAAGTTCTCCACCAAGAGACTCAAGATCTGCTTTCATCTGTGTAATAATAGGACCAGATGGATGTGTTGCAAGATCTCCAACGTAAATTTCTACGCTAAGCTGTTTGCCATTTTTTACAAGTTTTCCACCTTCTTGTGTGTAACCTGCTTTTTTGAAGTGCTCTAAAGCTTCATCTTTGCTGTAATTGTAGTATGGTTTTGCTCCTTCTGGATAAGCCCAAGAAACAATAGACATTGGACGCTCAATTACAGTTGCCAAATCTCCGTAGTATGCTTCAATGGCTGGCTCTCTGTTCATCAGGCACATAAGACCTTTACGAACTTCTTTTTCTACTCTCTCAGCACTAATACCAATGTATCCGTAACCAAGATTTTCAATCAATTCTTTGTGCATTCCTTCTGCATCTACTTTTTCTACCATTTCTTTAGAAGCAGTTGGGTCAGAAATATCACAGTTTCCAAGTTTTACGTTTTCAAGTTTTGTACTTTCATCCACAACCTGGAATTTTAATTTTCCAATTTTTGGTGTACCTTTGTGGTAATGTGTATTTGCCTCAAGTGTAACAACGTTGTTTTCATATGATTTAAATACGAATGGACCTGTTCCCATTGGTTCTCCATTCTTTTCTTTTACTTTGCTAAGGTCACCTTTTTTGAATTCACCACCGTAGTATTTTGCTGGAACAAGTGGAAGTCCACCTAATTCCCAAATAGCAGTTGGGTCTACACCATCAAGTGTAATTTTTACAGTTTTCTCATCGACTTTTTCTACACCTGCAATATCTGGAACTTTGTTTCCACCTGCTGCCATATTTTTGTCAATGTATGCTTTCTCAAGGGATTTTCTATAGAACTCTGGTAACAATCCAACTGTATCGGATTCGTAGAATTCTCCACCTGGCATAGCCTGTGAAAGTTCAATTCCATGCTCCTCTACAAGGCTTTGTGCTGCTGCTTTTACCACATCTTCAGGAGCCTGTGCTGGATCAAATGCTGCTACCTTATCATCAATCTCAGCAAGTGCTGCTGCATAATTTGGATCGTCATAGCGATATTCTTTCACTCCAACGATTGGAAGTGTTGAAGTGGAAGATTTTCCATCGTAACTTGGATCACAATAAACTTTCAATGCAAAAATAATATCATCTGCTGTAGGTTCGCTTCCATCAGAGAATTTCACATCATCGTTAATTGTAAACTTATAAACAGTCTGTGTTGTTCCATCTTCTTTTTTAATGACTTCTGGTGTTTCATATTTACAGACACCATCAATTGGTTCTCCTGAACGATCGTTGTTAATCAAACTTTCAACCACTTTACTATACACATCTTTATCATATGCAGATGATGTAAAAAATGGGTTAAACAATCCGTTAAACTCTGCTTCTCCAAGTACTAACGTTCCAGAAGGACCTTTGTCTTTGGATCCGCCACATGCAGTAAGCACTGAGCCTGCCAAAAGACATCCGGCAAGCAAAAGGCTGACCTTCTTTGTAATCTTCTTCATAATATAAACCTCCCTTAAATTTATGTATTAAACTATACTAAATATCAAAGGAAAAATCAACTATTTTATCACGTTAAAATGAAAAACTGTATGATTTTACACTTTTTTCGACTAAAATGTGTTTTTTTATGTGATATTTCAAGTAAAAATTCAATATATCCAATTTAAGTCATGCTTTTTTCTATCGTATCACGTATGCTCTGCATCTTTTGATCTGTCGCACAAATCACATCTGCACATTCTTTTAATTCAATCATTACAGACTCTGGATTTTCAATATTCTTTTTGTATTTTAACTTATGTTCCAAGCTTGCCCAAAAGTCCATCGCAATGGTTCGGAATTGAACTTCAACTTTCATATGTTTTTTTTCTTTTGCAAGGAAAATAGGAATATCCAAAATAAGATGAAGACTTCGATAACCATTTGGTTTTGGATTTTTAATATAATCTTTTTCTTGTAATAAAATAATATCGTCCTGTGAAGTCAACATTTTTGCGATGGAATAGATATCATCTTGGAACGAACAAATCACCCGTATTCCTGCAATGTCAAACAAATTTTCCTCTATACTCTCTATTGTAAAATCATATCCTTTTCTTTTTAATTTTTCGATAATACTTGCCGGTGTTTTAATTCGAGATTTAATGGCTTCAAACGGATTTCTATTATGCTGCATAGCAAATTCTTCATTTAAAACATGAAGTTTTGTCTCTACTTCCATCAATGCACATCGGTATTTCATCATCAGTTGCATAAAGGATTCCATTTGTTCCAAAAAAACTTCCGGATAATCCACAGCCTTCTTTTCTTTTTTTTCCTCTATTTCCATATAGCAATTTCTCCTTTTCTTTTGCTTTGTTTTTTACTTACTTCATTTTAGCAATCCGTTTTATTTTTTTCAATTATGAATATATAAATTATTTGTGTATATACTATTTATAATTCTTTTCAGTAAAGGAGTTTTCTCATGGATCAAATCACAAAAATAAAACAAGAAAAAGAATATGAAGCTTACGTCAAGGAAAAAACCCCTGTGCATAATGTTTACCTAAATATGAGTAAGGCTTTTGCAATAGGGGGAAGTATTTGTTTGATTGGTCAAATTATTTTCCACATTTGTCAATCGCTTAATCTACCTAAAGATGCTTGTTCTGCATGGACCTCTTTGTTGCTCATTTTGCTTAGTGTAATTCTTACAGGAATTAATTTGTATCCCACACTTGCAAAATGGGGTGGAGCTGGTGTTCTCGTTCCAATTACAGGATTTGCAAACTCAGTTGCTGCACCAGCGATTGAATATAAAAAAGAAGGACAGGTTTTTGGAATTGGTTGTAAAATTTTTACCATTGCCGGACCTGTGATCTTATATGGAATTTTTACTTCTTGGGTCCTTGGACTTGTTTACTGGTTTTTTCTGTTCTTCTAATTAAAAGTGGTTCCAGATTTTTCAATCTGAAACCATTTTTTTTACCACTTTAGAGACAAAATCAAAAATGCACCAATCCCTTTTCCCAATGCGATACTAACAATCACAACACCTACATATCTTACAAACTTTAATCTTCTCGAAAAAATCGGATATACATTTAATATTTCTGCCAAGGCCATTGCCCAGCATCCTACAAATATTCCAGAAGATAACCCTAACATTATTAATCCAAGAACTCCTATGTGAAATCGAATTGGAAATAAAGAGAATATCGTTCCTATAATTCCACCGATTGCAACACAGTCTTCATATAATTTTATATTTTTTCCAGTATGGGTTCGATCCGCAAAATCTGCAACGACACCTAATTCTACAATAAACGCAAATAATCCGCCTGCTGCAGCAAATCCACTACTAATACCAAGAAACAGAAGTAGAATCTTTTGTATCCACATTCATTTCCCTCCCTTTTCTGGACGCATTTTCTACTACTGTCGTTTGAATATCATTTTCATATAAACGCATTTGAACTTCCATCGGTGTTGGATCCTTCGATGCATTTTTTTTACCAAAATGATTAAAAAAGATTAAGATTCCAATCATTAGACCAATAGAATAGGAAATTTCCAACATTGTAAATCCTGATGAGATTTTTCCTGTTAACAACGTATAAATATGTCCAAATAATTTAGTAATTGATATATCATTGTGAAATGCCATAATTGAAAACGCCGCCCCTACAAAGGTTACCAAAGAAACAAACAATGTCTTGCATACGTAAATTAGGTTGCTTGCTTCTTTTTGCCCTTCATAAGTTACGATAAAATCCGTTTCCCCTAAATTTTGAACCTCGATTTTAGGATACATCTGATGTATTTGGCGAATCACTTTTAAAACAGAAACAACTACTTTTGTCTGTGGTTTACTTGAGATTTTCATAAGCTTTTGTGTTTTTAATTTCGTAGCAATCATATTGTTACTACATTCAATTTCTAAAAGGTCTCCTAATGTTACGATTTGATTCTGTACGACTATATTTCGCTCTCCTTTTATATAAACCGTATCCTGTTCAGCTGACATATTGTTCCTCCTCCACTTGTTTTATCAGGTACCCGGTTTCCTCCTTTGACTTTTCACCACTTTTTACATAACAAATGATCGACCCTATAAACAGTACGACAAGTACAAATAAAAGAATACACCAATAGTAACTTTTTTTCTTCATAACCTTCCCACCTTTTCTAAGTTGATCAAGGATATTATTTGTTTTTTTTATTTTTTTATTCCACTCGTTCCCAAATTTCTTAGATGTAATAGTATCTTTTTTTCCATTCGTGAAACTTGTACCTGAGAAATTCCAAGCTTCTTTCCTACACTACTTTGCGTTTCTTCTGCAAAATATCGTAGATAGATTAGTTTTCGTTCTTCTTGGTCTAGCGTTTCTAAAAGTTGTTCTAAGAACATTTTGTCTACTACTTTTTCCACATATTCTTCTTTTTCTTCCACTTTATCCACAAGAAAAATAGGTTTTCCCTCCTGTTGATACACTGGAGTATTCAATGATTCCACTTCTACCCCCGCTTCTAAAGCTTGTACAATTTCTTCTTTATCTACACCAATTACACTTGACAGTTCTTCTAACGTAGGCTCTTTATGATTTGTTGCAAGAAACGTCTCTCTAGAACGAAATATCTTCAATGAAAGTTCTTTTAATGACCTACTGACCTTTAACATTCCGTCATCTCGCAAAAATCGCTTGATTTCCCCTGAAATCATTGGCACTGCATAAGTTGAAAATTTCACATCGAAGGATTCGTCAAATTTATCAATAGCCTTCAAAAGACCTATACTTCCAATTTGAAACAAATCTTCTGGATCCGTTCCTCTTCCATAAAATCTCTTTACCACGCACCAAATAAGTCCAACATTTTCTTCTACTAATTGTTCTCTCGCTTTTTTATCCCCTTTGTGTGATTTTTGAATTAAAGCGATTGTGTGGTCCATACCTCTCTTCCTTTGCCAATGGTTTTTTGCATCCAAACTTTCGTTCCCTTTCCTGGTTTTGAAAACACTTGTAATTGATCCATAAATGCTTCCATAAACGAAAAGCCCATTCCCGATCGTTCCAACTGCGGTTTTGTAGTATACATAGGGGCCATAGCCTCTTGTATATTTTGAATTCCAACTCCTTGATCTATTACTTCTACAGTAATGATATTTCCCTCAACTTTACAATGAATTTGAATTTTATGAATTTCGTTTTCATATCCATGTATTATTGCGTTTGTAACTGCCTCAGATACGGCTGTTTTTACATCTGCTACTTCTTCTACTGTTGGGTTTAGTTGTGTCATAAAAGCAGCGACCGCTACTCTTGCAAACCCTTCATTTTCCGAACAACTGTCGAAAATAATTTCCATTTCATTTGTATTTTTCATAACTCGTCCTCCTCATATATTTGAATTAATTTTGTAACACCTGACATTTTCAAGATTTTCTTCATCCTAGTATTTGTATGTACTGCCCATACTTCTCCTCCGATAAGTTTGATATTTTTATAACGTCCCATAATAACCCCTATGCCAGAACTATCCATAAACTTTGTTTCAAGAAAATCAAAAATAATATATTTTATATGATTTTTATCAATAACAATATCGGTGCTTCTCCTGATTTCCTCTGCATTATGATGGTCTACTTCTTTTGGTAGAAAGATAGTAAGGCAGTTTTCCTGAACTTGATACTGCATACTTTACCTCCACATCTTGTTTCATTCTATTATATTATAAAAAAAGGATATGCATCTCTTCATACATATCCTTGTCTTTCGTATTCTTGTTCGGAAATACTCCAAACTTATTCTTCTATACTGCTGTTGTAATTACCGTCTTCGTATTCTGTGGTCTGTACCCCTTCTTCTGTATACATTCCTTCTTCATCGTAGTTTTCATCATTCTGTGTCCAGCTCTCTTGAGACTGAATAACTTCTCCTGCACGTTTTAAATCTTCTATAGCTCCTTTCCCGCTGGATATAAAATCAAGCCCCGCCTGCGCTTGTTTCGCTTTATCTGTATTGGGATATAGCTCAATCACTCGTTTAAATTTGGTTGTTGCCTGCTCTTTATCTCCACTTTTTAAAAGAGCCAATCCAAGATTCAAAAGTGCACCGCCATTATCATAGTCTTCATACATTTTAACAGTCAAGTTATAGTTGCGGATTGCTGTATCATAATTTGCGGCATCATAAGATTCATTTCCACTACTATAAAGTGTAGAAGATGCCACTGGGAACACATCTGATGCTATTCGATCATATAACGTCTTTCCTGTATCTTGAAGGCTATCTTTCTTAATTCCCAAAAGAACCTGGGCTAAATTTTCAGCGGCATAATTTCCTGCTTTCCACTGATCATTGGCAGTCATAAGTTTTTCATAACTTTCTGCTGTACCGGCTGCTGTTTCTAAATTTTCCACAACATCTTTTTCATTTTTTCTATACTGATCTAATGCTCTTGTCTGAGCGCTAATTTGCGACTTTAGTGAATTAATCTGCTCACCATATCCTATCATTTGCTTGTTGCTACGATCATTCTTGAATGTCTGTACTGCTGGCACAATTAAAAACCAAACAATTAAGGCGCCGGCTACAACGCCAAAAATCAAATTTAAAAACGCTGATTTCACAGAAACTTTTTTTACACCTGTGTATTTCGGCTGAATAATTGTGTCATTTCCGAGATTGTATTCTACAACCTCCGATCCTTTTTCTTCTTTACTTCTGTTTTTTTGTTCATGCTTAACGGATAACTCATGCATGAGACGTAATGTTTGAACATTTGTTGTATCTAATTTTCTTGCTTCTTTGATCAATGGTCTTGCCTTTGAGCATTGTCCTTTGTGTATATAAATTAGTGCAAGAAGCTGATAAGCCTTCAAAAAAGATGGATGTACATCCAAAGCTTTTTTAAGTTGCAAAATAGCCATGTCCTCGGATCCTTGTCTGCAAAATGTTAGACTTTGATTATAACACTTTACGGCCTCGTTGATTGCCTCTAACTGCTCCGCTGACTTTTGTACTTCTTTGATAAAATATCCTGCTATATTATCGCTTGTACCTAAATTTTTACTGATAATCCATTCAACAAGTCCTTCCGCCACTTCTCCTCGTTCATAATAAACCAATCCCAAAAGATTTCTAGCTTCAATATTTTTATGGTTATATTTAAGACTACGTCGCAGGGAAAGAATCGCTCCTGATATATCTTTGATCTGTGCTTTCTTTAAGCCATCATTATACCAGTACTGCGACTGGCGGATGATCTTTTCCGTATATTCCATCTGGATTCACCACTGTCTTTCTTTTACTTTGTGTGATTGATAATTTCTTTTATCAAATCAGTCATATCTGACATATCTTCCTGATAAACTGCATCTTCTATATCTTCCACTTCAAGACTTGGTTTGAATTTTTTTAGTTCCTGTTCAAAATCCAGCATCATGCAGCCTCCTTTTCATCATTCCCGCAAGGTACAACGACCCCAAGCAATATACTTTCCTATCTTCTTTCATGGAGAGTACTTTCTCTAACGCAAGCTTAGGATCTGCTTCCTTATATACGGGCTTATCTGTATATTTTCTAAAAATCTGAAGCAGCACTTCTAAATCTGCTGCTCTTTTATCATCAATCTGTGTCACAACATAGAACTCTGTATTTTTACTTTTACACAGACATGCAATCATACGTTCATAATCCTTATCCTGAACTGCTGAAAAAAGAATTCCGTTCTTTTTCTCATCCAAGGATACTGTTTCTAAAAACGCTTGAATTGCCGAACTGTTATGTGCACCATCAATGTAAACGTCTGGAAGTACTTCTTCCATTCTTCCTTGCCACTGAACTTCACAAAGTGCACTTCTCCACGCTTCAATATCTGCCTGGTCGTCCATGATCAATCGCATAGCTTCCATCGCAAGGACCGCATTGTGCGGTTGATATATCGCGGTATTATACAAACTCCATGCTGTAGTTCCATAATACGCATTTGTGCAGGAAAATGCAATATGTTTATCTTTTATTCCTTGAATTTCATACGCATCTTTCCCTATTTTTTTACATGGCGCTCCTTTTTCATGTGCCATTTCTTCTATAATATAGTTGCTTTCCTCTTGGGAATCGGCATAAATAACTGGTATATTTTCTTTAATAATTCCTGCTTTTTCTCTGGCTATAGATCTGATATCATTCCCTAAAATCTCCATATGATCCATTCCAATTGATGTAATAATAGAAACCACAGGATTCGGAATCACATTGGTTGCATCCAATCTTCCTCCCAATCCAGTTTCTAGTATTGCATATTCCACATGATTTCTTTGAAAACATACAAGTGCCATTCCAAAAAGAAACTCAAAAAATGTAGGATGTGACATCCCATCTTTTTCCATTTCTTTTACAACTTTGTATACAACATTAAATACATCTGCAAATTCTTTATCGGAAATTTGCTTTCCATTTATAGCAATTCTTTCATTCATTTTAATAAGGTGGGGCGATGTAAACAGCCCCACGCTTTTTTTCTGTGAAAGAAGCATACTATTAAGATAAATACATACAGATCCTTTCCCGTTTGTTCCTGCCACATGAAGTACTTTTAATTTCATCTGTGGGTTTCCCAAAAACTCCAAAAACTTTTCTGTATGTGACGGTTTATTTTTTGATGTGAACTTTGGAATTGTACTAATATAATCTACTGCTTCTTTATATGTCACTTTGGTTCTCCTGTTTCTGGATCAACAAACGCATTTCTTCCCGGCTCAATTGCATCTTGGGCCGGTGGAAGTTCCACTAATTTTCCTTCTTTATATTCATACTCTTTTGAATTTCGGAAAATAGTATTACTAGATCCTACCTGATTCACTTGGATAATATCTCCTTCTTTAATATCCGATTCTTTTAATTCTAATCTCGTATTATTTAAGAATGTGCTTTTTTGCTTTTCACCATTAATGTAAACCTTACTTTGTTTTGTAAAGTTTTCACCATAAATGCTATAAGTTCCATCTAACTGTGTGATCAAATCTTTCACAATTGTATCTTGTACTCCCATGAGCATGTGACCTGTTTCAATTGGTTTTCCACTCTTTTCATATACATACTGTTTTCCATACAAAATATCATACTGAAGCATTTCTAAATCTCGCAGATAATCTTTTGATTTTCTTCTTTGCTGATGATAATTAAAGATACTTCCGGAATGGATATCAAGACGATCAAACACTTCTGCCATAATCTGATATGCCGGGATATTCCTATCCTTCTTTTCTAATCCGATATTATCCCAAATTACATAGTTTGTATTGTATAAGTATTTACTCTTTAGATCTTTCGCTTCCAAATTCATAGTTGGAAGATGGTCTCCGTAAAATACAACTACAGATGGTTCGCCTCGTTCTTCAATTTTTCTTACCAATTCACCTGCGACTTTGTCCATCTCATGTACTTGGTTTACATAATATTCCCAAGCATTTCGTTTCCCTTCATCTTCTACACCACTTACAACAATCTCTGGGTTTTCTAACACTTTTTCCGTTGGATAATCCCCATGTCCTTGCACACTGATTGCGAAAACAAAATCTTGCCCCTTTGTTGTGTCCATAGACTGTAAGATATGTGGAATCAAAATATCATCCGTCGCCCAACCTTTTGGAGTGGTTTGAAGAATATTCATAAACTCTTTACTTGTATAATGGTCAAATCCCATGTGATTAAATACTTGAGAACGACTATAGAAGTTTCCACCATTATTATGCAATGCTTGCGCACCATATCCTAATTTTGTCAACGCTGTTGCTGCACTTTCTAACACTTTTGTCTTCGCATATGTCTTGTATGGATATTCTCCTGGACCGAAAAATCGCATATTCATGCCTGTTAAAACTTCAAATTCTGTATTTGCTGTACCAGCCCCTACCGATGGAACTTTAAAATATCCACTAGAAAAATGCTTTGACATTTCTCTTAAATTCGGTATTGGATCTTGTGAAAATTTCAACCATTCAATTTCCGTTGGATCAAAATATGTTTCCAACTGTACAAAAATAATATTTGGCAATTCCTCTTCTTTTCTAGAAGTCTTCGTAGTAGCAATTTCTCCATCTTTCGATATATTTTTCATGGCTTCTTTTCCATATCCTACCGGTTGTGCAATTCCAGTATTGAAAACACTTGCCGTAAAACAATATGGAAATCCATAGTCTTCATACGCAAACGCAATATTTCCAAAATAATTAGACACAACTCTTTCTTCAATTGCCAAATCTGTCAACCACATATAGGCACCAATACTTGCTACAACACCACAAAGAGCCAGTGGTCTTCTTAGTTTTCCAGAAAATTGTCCCCCTCTTTTCCACATATACATGATCCATAAAATAAGAAATGTAATCCCTGTAATTAGTAGAATTAATTCTGGAATCGTAAAGTAATTTCTTGTCAATGATATGGCATCAGACAAAACTTTTAAATCTTGTGCATTAAATGGTGTTACACGCTTCATCAAAAGATATCCATTACATCCTCCAAGAAAGATCCAAAATACACTTAATAATATCCTTGTAAACACACGCCTTCTAACTAAATATACGATTGAAAACGTTGCAAAAATCAAAAATGCATTGAACAAGAATACTCTTGGTGTTCTTACCATATACACCCATGCATCTACAAGGGAATGTCTAGATATCACTTCAATAATAAAATTTAGTACACACGCAAGCAAGTATTGGAACACAAGAGAGAACTGGTTCATGATTTTATAAACCGGTTGCATCTTTTTTGCAAACTTGCTGTTTTGACGCTCCTTTATCTTCTGCTCTCTTTTTAACTTTTGTTCTGCTCTTCGCGCTTTTATTTCCTCTTTATTTAAGTTCTTTACTCTATTAAAAAATCCTTTAAAATCTGGTTTTTTTAACTTGATTAATCTCATTAATTAAGACCTGCCATTCTTTCTTGAACCTTTTTAAGCATCTGAGTATATTTCTCTAATTTATCTTTTTCTTCCTGTACTTTTGCTTCTGGTGCTTTGCTAACAAATCTTTCATTGGAAAGCATTCCTTTTGCTCTTGCAATTTCCTTTGTTAATTTTTCTTCCTCTTTTCTAAGTCGTTCTTTTTCTTGCTCAAAATCTACAAGATCTTCTAGTGGAAGATATACCGTTGCATCTGGAACTACAATTGAAACTGCATTATCTGCGATTCCTTCTTTGTTATCACTAACAAGAAGTTCTGTTGCACTCATAAGCGGTAATACGGAATCTGTTAACACTTTAAATCCAGCTCTTAATTCTTCTTTTTCTGTTACGATAAATACTTTTGTTTTACGATTGTTCGCAACATTCATCTCTGCACGGATATTACGAATTCCACGGATAACTTCTTTCATATGATCCATGACATTTTCTTCTTCTACAAAATGGAATTCTTCTTTATATACTGGCCAACTTGACATCATAAGCGACTCTTCTTCTGGAACAAGTGCATTGTAAATTTCTTCTGTAACAAATGGCATAAATGGATGAAGCATCTTAAGTCCTTGTCCTAATACATGTTTCAATGTCCAAAGAGCACGATTGGCTGCTTTTGGATTTTCCTCTTTGTGGTAAATTCTAAATTTTGCCACCTCAATGTACCAATCACAGAACTCATCCCAAATGAAATCGTATACCTTTTGAACTGCAATACCAAGTTCAAATTTATCCATATTTTCTGTTACGTCTTTGATAAGTGTATTTACCTTTGAGATAATCCATTTATCAGCCACTTCAAGTTCTGAAAGTTCTGGTTGTGTAAGCTTCTCATTTTCAATATTCATGAGAATAAATCGAGATGCATTCCATACTTTATTTGCAAAATTTCTACTTGACTCTACTCTTTCGTTGTAGAAACGCATATCATTTCCTGGAGCATTTCCTGTTACAAGTGTCAATCTTAATGCGTCTGCCCCATACTGATCGATAATTTCAAGTGGATCAATCCCATTTCCGAGTGATTTACTCATTTTGCGCCCTTGAGAATCTCTTACAAGTCCATGAATCAATACTGTATGGAATGGTGATTTTCCTGTATGCGCATATCCGGAAAATACCATACGAATTACCCAGAAGAAGATGATATCATATCCTGTAACAAGAACGTCTGTTGGATAGAAATAATCCAAATCTTCTGTTTTCTCTGGCCAGCCAAGTGTGGAGAATGGCCAAAGTGCAGAACTAAACCATGTATCTAGAGTATCCTCATCTTGTGTGAAATGTGTACATCCGCAATGTGGGCAAGTCTTTGGCATTTCTCTTGCCACAACAAATTCTCCACATTCATCGCAATAATATGCAGGAATTCTATGGCCCCACCAAATCTGTCTAGAAATACACCAGTCTTTGATATTTTCAAGCCAGTGAAGGTAGATCTTGTCAAAACGTTCTGGAACAAACTTTAGTTCTCCAGATTTTAATGCTTCAATTGCAGGTTTTGCAAGTTCGTCCATTTTTACAAACCACTGCTGTTTGATCAATGGCTCTACGGTTGTACCGCAACGATCATGCGTACCTACATTATGAGAATGTGGAACAACTTTTACAAGATATCCTTGTGCTTCTAAATCCGCAACAATGGCTTTTCTCGCTTCATAGCGATCCATACCTGCGTATTTTCCACCTTTTTCATTAATCGTTGCATCATCATTCATGATGTTGATTTCTGGAAGATCGTGACGTTTTCCAACTTCAAAGTCATTTGGATCATGGGCAGGTGTGATTTTAACTGCTCCTGTTCCAAATTCCTTATCTACATAATAATCTGCAACAATCGGTATCTGTCTTTCAACAAGTGGAAGAATTACATTTTTTCCTACGATATCTTTGTATCTTTCATCATCTGGATGGACTGCAATCGCAGAGTCTCCAAGTAAGGTTTCTGGACGTGTCGTAGCAATTTCAAGGAAACGCTCTGTTCCTACGATTGGATATTTGATATGCCAAAAATTACCATCTTGCTCTTCGTGCTCTACTTCTGCATCTGATAATGAAGTTTTACATACTGGACACCAGTTAATGATTCTAGATCCTTTGTAGATATAACCTTTTTCATAAAGACTTATAAATACTTCTTCAACTGCTTTTGAACAACCTTCATCCATTGTAAATCTTTCTCGATCCCAATCGCATGAAATACCAAGTTTTTTTAACTGATTTTCAATTGTTCCTGCATACTCTTCTTTCCATTGCCATGTACGTTCAAGGAATCCTTCTCTTCCTAATTCTTTCTTATCGATGCCTTCTTCTTTTAATTGATTTGTAACCTTTACTTCCGTAGAAATAGCAGCATGATCTGTTCCTGGAATCCAAAGTGCATTATATCCTTCCATTCTTTTGTAACGGATTAAAATGTCCTGAAGTGTGTTGTCAAGCGCATGTCCCATGTGCAATTTTCCAGTAATATTCGGTGGTGGCATTACAGTTGTAAACGGTTTTTTACTTCTGTCTACTTCTGCATGAAAATATTTATTTTCACACCATCTTTCATACATCTTATCTTCAATTTCTTTGGGATTGTAAGTCTTTGCCAGTTCTTTACTCATATTTTCCTCCTTTTCGTTCGCAAAACGCTTTTATTTTGTAGAAATGTTTTCTATAAATAAAAAACCCTTTACAATCTCTGTAAAGGGCGTATTTCACGCGGTACCACCTTATTTTGCATCCAACTTCATTGTCGAATCTCTCTTATGTTCTATAACGGGAACAACTCCGAGACTCCTTACTTTTTATATTCTGGAGCCTAGTTCCGAAGCTACCTTCCATAATTCCATGCTGAAATTGCCTTACAGCCTCGGGCAATTCTCTCTGACAGTTGTCCTTATGTACTCCTCTTCATCCTAACCTTTTTATATTATTTTCATTCTTAATTAACTTCTTAATAATAACTTTCTCTTCTTCTTTTGTCAAGAATGTTCATGGAATCTTAACACATTTCGCGCTTTCTTTGCTTATTTATTAAGTTCTAAAATTAGTTTTACAATAGAATAACCGTAGCT
>JARIEI010000025.1 GCA_029256845.1 Ruminococcus sp.
ATGGTATTTGGATTGATTAAGTTGTAGTAGATTTTGAAAGAAGTTGTGTCATCCATTTTAAAGAGCCAGAGCAGAGGCGAAGCCTACTGCATCTTACGGAAATGAAATTATAAAAAATATAATAGAAAGAGACCGTACGATCGAGAATGCCAGCTCACATGCAGTGATTTCGCTTTTGCTCTGGCTCTTTAAAGTACGCAAAAGAGTCTTGAAAAATTTATACAAATCTTTATTACTACTGAAAAAGCAATCGGGGTTATTTTCCGATTGCTTTTTTCAATGCTTGAGCGAGTTGATCTGGACAGGATGTATGTTTCCGTCCACATTTAATCCCGGCAAGTCTAGAGATGACGTCTTCTACATCCATTCCTTCCACTAAACGGGAGATTCCTTTTAAATTTCCATCACACCCTCCAGTAAAAGAAACATTTGTCACTTTATTATGTTCTATATCAAATTCAATCTTTCTAGAACAGACACCTTGTGGTATATATTGCATATGCTCAGTCCTCCTACTTAAAATTCAAAAAAATTATAGCAAAAAGAAAACAAAAAATCTAGTCAGCTTTTGCAGAGAACAAGGGATTCAAGACGAAACTTGTTGAACGATTTATGAGGAAATAAAGAGGATTATAAGGTATAATAAGCCTCATAGAAAAGAGTATCAACAGTGAGGAGGAATTAAGATGTTAAACAATGTAGCAGCCAATACGAATGTACTGTTTTATTTAATGGCAGGAGTGGGAGTTTTAGGAGTACTGGCGAAAATTGTAAACCAAATTATTCTTTCACAAATGACAAAGGCAGCACGAGAAATTTCAAGAACAAATCACAAACTATTAAAACTAATTCGTTCCAAACATGAACATGCATGCATGATTCATGACAAAGTGGAAAATCCGAAAGTATTTGTGGAAAAATATTTTTGCGAATATCGGCCCTTTTTATTTCGGATTCATACATGGCAACATTTAGAAGGACAAACAGTATGGTTTACTGCGATACTGGCAATGTTAGGAGCAATTTCTCATTTTATAGAACATGGATTTTGCGAAACAATTTATCAATATTTAGCATATGGTGGAGCACAAATGCTTGGACTTGTTATGATCAGCCGATTATCCGATGAAGAATATCAGTTGAAGATTATAAAAAACTATGTCATTGACTACATAGAAAATACATGTGCAAGACGAAATAAAAATGCAAGGCAGTTAGAGGAAATTGACGTGATACAGCCAAACACACTGAAAGCAACTCAAACAGAAAAACAGATAGAACCAGAATTATCAATTAATATCGAGGGAAAGCCAAGAAAAGCCGAGAAAGGAGAAAGTTTTGCAAACACCTCGGCAGAGCCAGAAAAATCGCAGCTAAATATTCAAGAAGAAAACAGACTAAGAGAAGAAACGATCCGTCAGATATTAGAAGAGTTTTTAGCTTGATAAAAAGCGACATATTTGATAAAATTGACTGGAAGAATAGCTTTAGAAAGGAAGGGTAAAGAATGGAAAATAAAGTTTCATTTGATTATTCAAAAGCAACAAATTTTATTCAGGAACACGAGATGGATTACATGGGTGAATTGGTCGCTCAGGCTAAGGAAACACTTGTTTCTAAAACGGGAGCAGGAAATGATTTCTTAGGATGGATTGATCTTCCAGTGGATTACGACAAAGAAGAATTTGCACGAATTGAAAAAGCGGCAGAAAAGATTCGCAAAGATTCCGAAGTTCTTCTTGTAATTGGAATTGGTGGATCTTACCTCGGAGCAAGAGCAGCAATCGAGTTCTTGGGACATTCATTTGCCAATATTGTTTCTAAAGATGTAAGAAAATCTCCAGAGATTTACTTTGTAGGAAATAGTATTAGCAGTAAGTATATAAAAGATTTGATGGATGTAATTGGCGATAGAGACTTCTCCATCAATATGATCTCAAAATCAGGCACAACAACAGAACCTGCAATCGCATTCCGCGTGTTCAAAGAAATTTTGGAGAACAAGTACGGAAAAGAAGCAGCAGCAAAGAGAATCTATGCCACAACTGACAAAGAAAAAGGGGCGCTTAAAAAGCTTGCAACAGAAGAAGGATATGAGACCTTTATTGTGCCAGATGACGTGGGAGGCCGTTTTTCTGTACTCACAGCGGTTGGGCTTCTTCCAATTGCAGTTAGTGGGGCAGATATTAAGAAACTTATGGAGGGAGCAGCATTTGGAAGAAAAGAAGCATTAGAAAATGAATTTTCTCAGAATGCATCTCTACAATATGCCGCAGCAAGAAACATCCTTCTTCGCAAAGGAAAGGTTGTTGAGATTGTAGCCAATTATGAACCAAGTCTTCATTACGTATCTGAATGGTGGAAACAATTATATGGAGAAAGCGAAGGAAAAGATCAAAGAGGCATTCTTCCGGCATCTGTAGATTTGACAACAGATCTCCATTCTATGGGACAGTTTATTCAAGATGGAAGTAGAATCATGTTTGAAACTGTTTTAAATGTAGAAAAGTCTGCTGAGGAAATTGTAATGAAAGAAGAGCCAGTAGATTTAGATGGACTAAATTATCTGTCAGGGAAGACAGTTGATTTTATTAATAAGAGTGCTATGAATGGTACAATCTTGGCCCATACAGATGGAAACGTTCCAAACTTTATGGTTAAGATTCCAGAGCAGAACGAATTCTACCTTGGACAATTATTCTATTTCTTTGAATTTGCATGCGGAATCAGCGGATACTTACTTGGTGTTAATCCATTTAATCAGCCAGGCGTTGAAAGTTATAAGAAAAATATGTTTGCACTTCTTGGAAAACCAGGATATGAAGTGGAAAGAGAAGCGTTATTGAAGAGATTATAAGAAAAATGTCTTATGGAACAGGAGCCTAGAAGCGCTCCTGTTTTTCTTTGTAAAACATTGCTGAAAATGTAAAAACCTGTAGAAAAAGGTGGTTTTTACTTGCTACACTGGTAAAAATATAGTAATATCAATTCGAGAAGGAGTGAACGAATATGTTATATTGGATAGTTTTAGTATTCCTGCTTGTATTGATTTTAGTAACGACAGTACTTACAATCATATCAATTGTGAAAGAGCAAAAAGAATACAAAAGAGAAAAATATCAGGCAAATGACGATAGAGGTACAAAAGATCGTACTGTAAAGAAAACTCGTCCAAGAGAGCCAGAACGAAAGGTTCAAGAAGTTCCTAAAGAGCGTCCAAGACGTCCACAAAGAGAGGAAGCACCTATTCCAGAAGAGAAAAAGCAGCGAAGATGGAAAATTATTTTTGAAAATGTTTCCACAGGAGATACCTATGATTTCATTTTCACAAATTCGATCGGAATTGGCCGTACTACACAAGATGCAGCTTTTGAGAAATTTTTAACCATTTCTGGTGATAAGAAAATTTCAAAAATTCATTGTTCCATCGAGTGTGAAAAGAATAGTCTTTATCTAAGAGATGAAGGATCTAAGAATCATACATATTTAAATGGAAAGAGAGTGCAGCGACCAATCTTAATCCAAAAAGAAGATATTATCTCCATCGGTGAGACTGATTTAGAAGTTGTAAAAATATTACGTGAATCAAAATAATAAAATTCGACACCTCTGTGCAAGATTGTACAGGGGTGTTTTTCTTTGTGCAGCAAGGAGCACAAAAATGGATGGAACTAAATTAACGAAGTTTCCCTCCTGCCCGATATTTACAGATACTTTTTATCATGCTAAAATGATAAACAATAATAGTGAAAATAAATAGGGAGGTATCTATATATGATAAAGTTATATGACAAAGGTGTTTATCTTTTAAATGGGGTGCAGATTATTGAAGAAGAAAACAACCTTCCCGTTTCGATTTCAAAAGAAGAAGCATCGAAACATACCATTGCATATGGTATTTTGGAAGCACATAATACAGTAGAAGATATGGAGCATCTTCAGATTAAATTTGATAAACTTACATCTCACGATATTACATTTGTGGGCATTATTCAGACAGCAAGGGCTTCTGGACTTGAGAAGTTTCCAATTCCCTATGTCTTAACAAATTGTCACAATAGCCTTTGTGCAGTAGGTGGAACAATCAATGAAGATGACCATATGTTTGGTCTTTCCTGTGCAAAAAAATATGGTGGTGTTTATGTTCCACCACATCAAGCGGTGATTCATCAATATGCCAGAGAAATGCTTGCCTGTGGTGGTGCAATGATCCTTGGATCAGACAGTCATACACGTTATGGCGCACTTGGAACGATGGCTATGGGAGAAGGCGGACCAGAACTTGTAAAACAGTTGTTAAATAAGACGTATGATATCAAGAGACCAGAAGTTATTGCAATCTACCTAGATGGAGAGCCTGCCAAGGGAGTCGGACCGCAGGATGTCGCTCTTGCAATTATTGGAGCAACATTTGCAAATGGGTATGTCAACAATAAAGTTATGGAGTTTGTAGGTCCAGGAGTTGACAAATTAAGTGCTGATTTTCGTATCGGTATCGATGTTATGACAACGGAGACTACGTGTCTTAGTTCTATTTGGAAAACGGATGATAAGATTCGCGAATTTTATCAGATTCATGGAAGAGAGCAAGATTACAAAGAACTAAAACCAGGGGAAGTTACATATTATGATGGTATGGTATATGTTGATTTAAGTAAGATTAAACCGATGATTGCAATGCCATTTCATCCAAGTAATGTTTATACTATTGAACAAGTAAATGCAAATTTGACGGATATTTTACATGATGTAGAAAAAAAGGCAATGGTAAGTTTAGATGGTGCAGTAGAGTACTCTCTTCAAGATAAGATTCGAAATGGAAAGCTTTATGTAGAACAAGGAATTATTGCAGGATGTGCTGGTGGTGGATTTGAAAACATTTGTGCGGCTGCAGATATTATGCGGGGTAGAAATATAGGAAATGATGCTTTCACATTTAGTGTATATCCAGCTAGTACACCGATTTATTTGGAACTTGTAAAAAATGGAGTAGTAGCAGATCTTATGGCAGCGGGAAGTGTTGTAAAGACTGCGTTTTGTGGACCTTGTTTTGGAGCTGGTGATACACCGGCTAATAATGAATTTTCGATTAGACATACGACAAGAAATTTCCCAAATAGAGAAGGATCAAAGTTACAGAGTGGACAAATCGCATCGGTTGCACTTATGGATGCACGCTCTATTGCAGCAACAGCGGCGAATAAAGGTTATCTTACTGCAGCAACAGATTTGGATGTGGAGTACAAAGGGCAGAAATATTTCTTTGATCAAAACATTTATGCGAATCGAGTATTTGACAGTAAAGGCATTGCCCAGCCAGATACAAAGATTCAGTTTGGACCGAATATTAAGGATTGGCCGGCTATGCCAGCTTTGACAGATCATCTTCTTTTAAAAATCGTTTCAGAAATTCATGATCCAGTTACAACAACAGATGAGTTGATTCCATCTGGAGAAACTTCTTCTTATCGATCTAATCCGCTTGGTCTTGCAGAATTTGCGTTATCAAGAAAAGATCCAGAGTATGTTTCACGGGCGAAAGAGGTAAAAAAAGCGCAAGAAGCAAAATCAGATTTAAAAAATCAAGCAGAGGCTATGGAAGAAGTTATGCCAATCATTCAGATGATTCAGAAGACCAATCCAGAGGTAAATCTTGGTAATTTGGGGATTGGAAGTACCATTTTTGCTGTGAAACCAGGAGATGGATCTGCTCGTGAGCAGGCTGCATCTTGCCAGAAAGTACTTGGCGGATGGGCAAATATTGCCAACGAATATGCTACAAAGCGTTATCGTTCAAATCTTATTAACTGGGGAATGTTACCATTGCTCACAAGTGAAGATCACGAACATCTTTCATATCAGAATGGGGATTATATTTTTATTCCAAATGTGAAAAGAGCAATTAAAGAAAAGTGGGAGATGATTCCTGCCTATGTTGTAAAAGAGAATCTAGTCAAAGTGGAATTTAGACTGGGAGAATTGACAGATGTAGAAAGAGAGATTATTTTAAAAGGTTGTCTCATTAATTACTATAAAGGATAAAAATAGGCAAAATAGAAGGAGCGATGACGCTCCTTCTATTTTGTTTATGTGTGTTTATTTGCTTTTTTTCTTATAAGTAGTATAGCCGGCTCCTGCGGAAAGAAGTAACATAGACATCCACAAGAAGATTGGAGTTGTATCTCCTGTTTTTGGTGTGGAAGGTTTCTTTGTAGGTTTTATTGCAGGTTTTATTCCAGGTTTCGTATTTGAATTTGCACCTGAATTCGTATTCGAATTTCCGTTAGGGTTTGGCTTCGTGTCAGGTTTTGGAGTTGGTTTTACATCTGGAGTTTTGTCTGTAATGGTAATGTTTCCGTGAGGACTACCATATTTTTCAGCTGTAACGACTCCGTTTAATTCTTCAGATACATAAGACATTACTACTTCGTCTAATGCTGTACCAAGGTTGGTATTTTTTGTCGCAACTTTAAATACATGATAAACATCCCCGCCACTAGCTAAGAAGTCATTTGTCGCAATGTGGTATACTTCTTTTTCATTGAATGGTTTTCCGTTTATAGACTGTATGGTTACGCGTTTTATAGAGTTTGGCTTATGGTAAGTAGAACCAGGATATTGCGCTCCTTTGTCAAATTTAGCGGATGTATTTACGGTAAAGCGAATTCCTGCCACATGAGGAAAGCCACCCAGTGGTTCAGGCACAACGGAAGTTGCTACTTCAAGTGCTTCTAATAGTTCAGAACCAGTTATTTCCACGATGCTAAGTTCATTTCCAAATGGAAGTACTGTATTAATATCTTTCTTTGTAATATTGCCAGCTGCGATTGAGGCACGGATTCCTCCACCATTTGTTATTGCTGCATCCACTGGAATGTTTTCTTTATTACAAGCCCAAACCATAGCATCTGTAATAAGATTACCAAGATTGGTTTCTTGAGTACGGACATGTTCTTTTGAACCGTCTAAATCGATCTCAGTTTTACCAATTACTGTTCCGTATTCTTTGTCGATGGTTGCTTGAATTTCATCAGCCTTTGCTTTACATGCTGGATCAGATTCAATAGTAAGTTCATCGGTTACAATGGATTCTACTTTTTGAACTTTTTTGTCGGTAATGGTAACTTTTCCAATATTTTTAAGTTTTGTTCCAGTAGAGGTTAGATAAGCGTTTTCAACTTTACCCGTTCCGCCAGTTGCCTCTAATACTTCGTCTAACGTAGAATGAGAGTGTCCGTCAATTAAAAGATCAATTCCTTTTACGTTTTTCAATAAATCGATGGAGCCATGTCCAGCAGATTCTTTGTCTGTACCAAGATGTCCTAGGCAAATAATAATGTCACAACCCTCTTTCTTTAGAGTGTCCACCTGTTTTTGTGCGCAAGCAAACATTTCATTCGGATCTTTTGTGCCAAGGAATGTTACATCTTTGATTTTTGCTGGATGCGCTTTTGTAGCAGTTTCCGGTGTATCCATTCCGAAAAATCCTATTTTTGTTCCACTGTTAGAAGTTACAATAAAGTGATCTTTAAATGCAAGTTGATTTTTGTATAACACATTTGCGGCGAGAAGAGGGAAGGCAGCATGTTGGTTCAATTTCTTTAAGTTTTCATAACCAAAATCGAATTCATGATTACCAAGTGCACCAACATCATAACCAGCAAGATTCATCATTTCGATTGCATTTAAACCTTGTGTAGTATTTACGGTTGGATCTCCTTGTGCAAAATCTCCGGCATCAACTAAAACAACAAATTTTCCTTCTGCTTCTAATTGTTTTTTCAGTGCAGCTACTTTTTCATAACCATGAATTGCACCGTGAACGTCATTTGTGTGTAATACAATAATTTCTTCTGGTAATGTTTTTACAAGTGTTGTGATTTTTTTGAGTCCCTTTGTGACTTCTTGACTTAAATCTTTCGGTAGTGCATTGGATGCTTCGAGCGTCGTTAATTCTTTTTTCAAAGAAAGTAACATTGGTCTGTCAGATGGTTTTACACCACTTTTTTCTAGTGAAGCAAGTGTGTCATTGATTTCCTTTATTCTTGTAGCTGCAGAAACAGTATTTGGTTTCGTATTGACAGAAAGTTCTGGAACTTTATTTCCATTGGCTTCCTTCTTGTTGTGTAAAACATCAATTGTTGCAAGGTTGTCAACTGGTGCATTTTCCATTGGTACAAGAGGTGTCAGACCTTTAAATACGGAACCATCTAAAGTTGCAGAGTACTCATTTACACAAACATTATAGGTGGTTTTATCATCGTTGATATCGATCCATTGTCCATCATCGGTAACAATACTAAGAACTTTAATTCCGCCTTCCACAGGAATATAAGTCGCTTTGATTCCAGAGAATTGATCACCAAAATTAGAAGCTTGGTATCCACCGTCCCAACCAATAGAAGGATTGAGTCCAATTAAAGCGGTTTCTAATTGTTTAGCTAGTTGTTTTCCTGTAACAGAATAGGTGAGAATGTGATTACCAAATGGTGAGATTGTGTAAATATCAGCGACTGAAATTTCCCTTGAAGTACTTCCTTCCGGAATGGAAAGATCGGTACGTATTCCACCGCGATTTGCAAAGGCAGCAATGGTGTGATGCTCTTTTGTAATATCGAGCATAAGATCTGTAATCCAGTTACCAGCTGTTGTTGCCGTGGTCTCGTTGTTGATTGGCGACTTCCTTGTAAGAGAAGTGCGAATACTTCCTAGTACTTCGGTCATCTCGCCTTTGATCGCTTCCCATGCCTCTTTACTAATCGACAGTACTTCCGGATCCATGTTTTTAGCATTGGATTCGTATAGATGAGAGTGATCTTGTTTATATGCGGAAATTTCAACGTAAGTTGGCTCAGAAACTTTTACTTCCTTTGTGTTAGGATTAATCTGAATAGTTGCTTCTGAATAACCATAAAGGTTACAATTTCCCTGCATATATGGAACCCCATTTTTAGCAACGCCGTTTACTGCTCTGTGAGTATGTCCACCAGCCACGAGATCTACTAATTTTGGGTCTACGCTTTCTGCAATTGAAACAGGATCAGAGTGTGTTAAAATTACAATCACATCTGCTTCTTTGTGTACTTTTTCAATGAGAGCATTTAGTTTTGTTTTATCTGTATCGATTTTATAAGGTGCAATTTTATCTGCTTTGATGTCAGCAGAATAATCATCACTCCAACCGATAATACCAACTTTATAGTTTCCTTTTTGTACAACAGTATAGTCTTGTGTAAAGTTTACGCGATTTCCACTTAAGTCGTAAAGATTACTCATTAAGACTGGAATATCAGGATCTCCATGATGGGAACCGATACTGTAAGGAGCCAGAGTCCCTTTGCTGTCAGTAGCATATTTTGTGACATCCCAATCAAACTCGTGATTACCAAGAGCGATGGCATCGTATTTCATACAATCCAAAGCAGCTAAAAGAGGTGCTCCAAAGGATTTGTTTGAATGAGGAGTTCCCTGATAAGTGTCTCCGCCGTCCAGTAGTAATACGTTCTCACCGTTGGCTCTTGCTTTGTTTACAATGCCGCCGAAATAAGCCATTCGATATTCGAATGTGCTTTCGTTATAACTAGAGATATCGGTGATATGTCCATGAATATCAGTTGTTTCAAATACTTTAATAGTATCCAGCTTTGTCTCTTTGTTTTCTGCTGATGGTGCAGATGGTTCTTCCTTTTTCTCAGAAGCATTTTCTTTCTGAGATGTGTCCACCGTAGTTCCAGGTGCAGGAGCTGCTTGCTCAGTATTTTCTGGCTTCGTCTCTAGCTGATCTGGAAGTTCTGGATTGGTTTCGGGTTGAACGGAAACTTCCGGTTTTTTATCGGTTTGGTCGGAAAGTTCCGGTTTCGTCTCCGTTTGTTCAGAAAGTTCCGGTTTTACTTCCGTGGATTCCGTGACGGTAGTATCCGGAGCGAGTGTGGCTTCTTCTGCGTAGACGGATGGAATGTAAGTCATCGTCAAAATCATTGCAAGAAGAAGTGCACTGGTTCGTTTCATGAAATTCTTCATACGTATTGATCCTCCTTGTAAAATTTTAGCTTTATTTTAGCAATAAAACTATTGTACAGTTATCATACCAAAAAACCTACAAAACAACTAGAGCATATGTCCGAAAAATAGAAAAATTATGCAAAATAAACAATGGAATAAGAGCACTAGGATTGATACTTTCGTGAAGTTATGCTTTGTGGTATAATCTCTACACTAGGAGTATGGAAAGGATTCGAAACTATGATATTTGATACACATGCACATTATGATGACGAGCAGTTTGAAGAAGATAGAGATTGTTTACTTTCTTCTATGCAAGAGGGAGGAGTTGGAACCATTGTAAATGTTGCTGCAGATTTACAATCGTGGACGGCAATCAGGCAGCTGGTCAAAGCATATCCATTTATTTATGGGGCGGCAGGAGTTCATCCTGATTATGTAGGAGAACTTTGCGAAGAGCAGTTTGCAAGGTTAAAAGAACTCTTAAAGGAAGAAAAATTTGTTGCAGTTGGTGAAATTGGATTGGATTATTATTGGGATAAAGAGAATCATGATATGCAGAAGAAATGGTTTGTTCGTCAACTTGATCTTGCAAGACAGCTGGATCTTCCAGTAATTATTCATAGCAGAGAGGCAGCTGCAGATACAATGGAGATTATGAATACACATGGAAGAGGATTATCAGGTGTGATTCATTGTTATTCTTATTCGGTAGAACAGGCTAGAGAATACGTAGATATGGGATTTTACCTTGGAATTGGCGGAGTAGTTACGTTTAAAAATGCAAAAAAATTAAAAGAAGTAGTGGAAGAAATTTCACTTGAGCATCTAGTATTGGAAACGGACTGTCCGTATTTATCACCAGTACCAAATAGAGGAAAAAGAAATTCTTCATTGAATCTTATTTATGTTGCTGAGGAAATTGCAAAGATAAAAAATATTTCTGCAGATGAAGTCATTCGTCAAACACAGGAAAATGCAAGAAGATTATATCGTATATAGAAGAAGGAGGGACATATGAAAGAACCAACATTGGGAAATCCACAAAATACAATTGAAGTATTACAAAAGTATCAGTTTAATTTTCAGAAAAAGTTTGGGCAGAATTTTTTGATCGACACACATGTGTTGGATAAGATTATCCGATCAGCAGATATTACAAAAGAAGATATGGTATTGGAGATTGGGCCGGGAATTGGTACTATGACGCAGTACTTAGCACAAGCAGCCGGAAAAGTGATTGCAGTTGAGATTGATAAAAATTTAATTCCTATTTTGGAGGATACTTTAAGTGCTTATGAAAATGTACGAGTGATCAATGAAGATGTTTTAAAAGTAGATTTGGCAGAACTAGCAGAAAAAGAAAATGGAGGAAAACCAATCAAGGTTGTTGCCAATTTACCGTACTATATTACTACGCCGATTATTATGGGGTTGTTTGAAAATCATGTTCCACTAAAGAGCATTACCGTTATGGTACAAAAAGAAGTGGCAGATCGTATGCAGGTCGGACCAGGAACAAAAGATTATGGTGCATTGTCGCTTGCAGTTCAATATTATGCAAAGCCATATATTGTTGCCAATGTTCCACCAAATTGTTTTATGCCACGTCCAAAAGTTGGATCAGCTGTCATTCGTTTGGATCGTTATGAGCATACACCAGTACAGGTGCAGGATGAAAAATTAATGTTTCGAATTATTCGGGCTTCTTTTAACCAGAGAAGAAAAACGCTTGCAAATGGTTTGAAAAATTCGCCAGAATTGAACTTTTCAAAAGAGCAGATTGAAGAGGCAATTGCCAGCCTAGGAAAAGGAGCAAGTGTCCGAGGAGAAGCCTTAACACTGGAAGAATTTGCTGATCTTACAAATTATTTTAGCCATAAATTTAAAGAATAATAAACAAATAAATGCGAAAGCCCAAAAGCCTTCGCATTTATTTTTTATCACTTGAGCATTGCTGCATTTTTATGGATTGTTTCTTGAATAATGTTCTGAACATAGGCGCCAATTCGCTTCTTTTTTTCTGCATCTAACTGATCTGGGTAAATAGGATCTCCGTATTCTAAAATTACAGAAACCTTCTTGATACGTGGCAGTTGATTTTCGAAGATTGCAGCCGTATTATTCATTGAAATTGGAACAATTGGACATCCTGTTTTTGTCGCAATCTTAAAAGCACCTTCTTTAAACGGGAGCATACTTAACTCCTCTCCTTTGTTTCTAGTGCCTTCCGGGAAAATACAGATAGAGATTCCTTGTTTTACGTATTCGATTGCTTTTAAAATTGTTTTCAATCCTTCTTTTGGATTTTCACGATCTAAAAATAGACAATAAAGATTTTTCATCCAGGTCGAAAGAGATGGGACTTTTTCCATTTCTTTTTTTGCAACATAACCAGTTAAATTTTTACATCGGGAATAGGTTAGAAGAATATCAAAGAAACTTCGATGGTTTCCAATATAAAGTACAGGTTCATCTGGGATTTTCTCTTCCCCTATAACGGTTACTTCTACTCCTGTAATCCAAAGAATGACCTTGAACCCCCATTGAACAATGCGTAAGGAGCTGTAGTCTTTTGCCCTTTTATTGAATTTACCAATGATCCATTCAACAAAAAATATGGGAATAGACAAAATTAGGTAAATCACAAGAAATATGGCAATACAAATAAATCTAAACATAATGCAACGCCTCTTTTCATTTTTGTGTGTAAATTTCAATATTACATTGTTTGATTGTATCAAAGTGTAGGAAAAAAAACAAGTTTTCTTCAGATTCATAAAGATTTCATAGACATTTAATTGTATCAAGAGAGATTTTCTAGTATAATTGAAAGAAAGGCTGTTATACACAGACAAAAGAAAGGGTGATGTTTATGACAAAAGTACTAAAGGACATCGACAACATTATATTTGAAAATACGCCAAAAATAGAAGAACTTGCAGAATTGTGTTGCAAAAATAATTCAATCGATAAAGAATTGTACACAAAATATGAAGTAAAAAGAGGGCTCCGAGATTTAAACGGAAAAGGCGTTCTTGCAGGACTTACAAATATCTCTGATGTATGTGCAAAAAAGATTGTAAATGGAGAGGAAGTACCATGCGAAGGAAATCTTTACTACAGAGGCTATAATATAAAAGATCTTGTAAAAGGATTTCTTGATGCAGATCATCCAGGCTTTGAAGAGACAGCATATTTGCTCTTATTTGGGGAGCTTCCAACAAAAGAGCAACTTCAAGAATTTCAAAGTATGATTAGTGAAAGAAGAACATTACCACCGAATTTTGTCAGAGATGTCATTATGAAGGCCACGAGCAACGATATGATGAATATGATTTCTCGTTGCATTTTAAATTTGTATACTTATGATGAGAAGGCAGATGACACATCGATACCAAATGTTTTAAGACAGTGTCTGAATTTGATTAGCCAATTCCCGATGCTCATGATTTATGGATATCATGCTTATAATTATAGAAGAGGTCAAGATCTCTATATTTATGCTCCAGATCCTAAATTGTCTACTGCAGAAAATATTCTTATGATGCTTAGAGAGGATCGAAAATACACTGCTTTGGAAGCGAAGATCCTTGATATGGCCTTGGTGCTCCATATGGATCATGGCGGTGGTAACAACTCTACATTTACTACACACGTTGTTACATCTTCAGGCACGGACACTTATTCTACAATTGCAGCAGCCATGGCTTCTTTAAAAGGGCCAAAGCATGGTGGAGCCAATGTGAAAGTTACACAGATGTTTGAGGATATGAAGCATACACTTACAGATTGGACAGATGAAGAGGAGATTAGACAGTATCTAAATGATTTGCTTGAGAAGAAAGCGTTCGATAAAAAAGGGTTAATTTATGGTATGGGTCATGCAATTTACTCGGTATCAGACCCAAGAGCAGAAATATTTAAAAAATTTGTAAAACAGCTGGCAATTGAAAAAGGATTCGAAAAAGAATATGCACTTTATGAAAAAGTGGAACATATGGCGCCAGAGGTAATTAGTCAAAAGCGTAAGATGTATAAAGGAGTTAATGCAAATGTAGACTTTTATAGTGGACTTGTATATAGTATGCTTGATCTTCCACCAGCACTTTATACACCAATTTTTGCGACTGCACGTATCGTAGGATGGAGTGCACACAGGCTAGAAGAACTTAAGAACGTAGACAAAATTATTCGTCCTGCATATAAACCGCTTGCACCTTATAAGGAATATGTAAAATTAGAAGACAGATAAAGGAACATATAAGATGAGAGATGAGTTTTATTTTCCATCAAAAGATGGAAATACAGAGATTCATACAATTGAATGGAAACCAGAGGGCGAAGTAAAAGCAGTATTACAACTGTGTCATGGAATGGTTGAATATGTAGAACGATATTCAGAATTTGCAGAATATCTTTGTAAGCAAGGGTATTATGTTGTTGGAAACGATCATTTAGGTCATGGCAAATCCATCCAAAGTAAATCAGAATATGGATATTTTGAAGAGAAAGATGGAAATCAATGTGTTCTGGGAGATATGCGGACATTGCACGAGAGAGCTCGGAAAAAATATCCAGATGTACCATATTTTTTACTAGGTCATAGTATGGGGTCGATTATGACACGGCAATATATCCAATTGTATGGCAGTGAATTAAGTGGAGTTATTCTTATGGGGGTTGTTGCAGATCAAAGTCCTCTTGTCCTTCATACTGGGATGTGGTTATGTAAGGTAACATCAAAAATCAGAGGATGGCATCATCGAAGTAAGTTGGTAGATCAGATGGCAATTGGGCAATATAATAGAAAATTTCAGCCGTCAAAAACGAGAGCTGACTGGGTGACGAGTGATCTGCAGAAACTTGCACAATATGTGGAAGATCCGTTATGTTCATTTGTGTTTACAGTAAATGCATATTATCATATGTTTCGTGGATTGCTTCAATTACAGAAGAAAGAAAGTGTCTATGCCGTTCCCAAAAAGCTTCCTATGATTTTCATGGCGGGACTTGATGATCCGGTTGGAAATTTTGGAACTGGAGTGCGAAAAGTATACGAACGTTATAGAAAAGCAGGAATGAAGGACGTTTGTTTACGTTTGTATTCTGGGGATCGACATGAATTGTTGAATGAGACAGACCGACAGCAAATTTATTTGGATATTTCCGAGTGGTTAAATTCTAAAGAATAAGATAAAAAGAGAAGGTATATTATATCAGTTCCTTCTCTTTTTTTGTAGTTGCAAAAAGAAGCTGTCACATTTCAAATTCATGAATGATTCAGCTTCTTTTTAGGGTTTTATAGTTTTTAAAGGAATGAGAGTAAAGTGTGACATCCCTGGAAACATCCAAAGGATGTCGTTACTTTATGAGGGGGGAGATAGTTGTTTTTCAACTATCTGTTTCACAGTATAAAGCAAAAATGTGTCCAAAATATGTTATAATCATTAAAGAATTAAGAAGATTATTATGATTTTCTTAATATTTGCCAGAGAAAGAAACTTCCACAGCCATGAGTGTAAAAAGTAGCAATTAGAGTTGAGAGAATGTAGCGAGGTCAAGGGAAGATATGGAAACAGCAAAAACCCCCGTACTATCGGTTACGGGGGTTTTTGTTGTCTTTATAGTTATCTAAAGGAATGAGAGTAAAGTGTAGCATCCTCTTCAAAGGATGCTGTACTTTTTATGAGGGGGGTGATAGTTGTTTTATCAACTATCTGATTCATAGTATAGAGTATAAATGTGCACAAAGTATGACAAGAGTATTAAACAAATCGAAAAAATATTATGAAATTATAAATTATTTATAATGGAATACGAATTGTGTTTCCAGCATAAATCACATTTGGATCGGTAATGCCGTTTAGTCGTTGGAGAATCGGAACAGTCGTTCCAAATCGCTGTGCAATTTCACTTAAAGTATCTCCAGAACGAATCGTATAAAATTGGTATTTTGGTGGAGTAGGAGAGCAACCGTTCAGATGATTAAGTCCGGCATTGCAGATTACAGATGGATAATCTACAAAAGAAATATTAAGATCTACATTTCCACGGATTCCGGGAATTCGTCCACGGTCAGAGAACTGCCACATGCCACAGTTTGTTCCATCAAAACAGGAACTGTAATAGGCATACCAAAGAGCATAACGCTTTGATAATTCTGAATCAAAGTAGTTGTCAAGGAAGTTTCGGTTGCTATAGAACATGGCAAAATAGCCAGCTTCCTCGATACGATTGCAAAAAGATGTTACAAACTGAGTTGCCAATTGCCTTGTAACAGTGACACCATTCTCACGTGCATAATTAATGGTAGGCTGTTCGATGTCATAGCAGATTGGAAAATCCAATCGATAAGGAGCAACAGCGTTTAAGCACGCTTCTGCTTCCTGCCTTGCAGTTTCTGCACTTAAAGCATAGCAGAACCAATAAACACCAAAAGGAAGCCCAATTCTGTTACATTCTTCTGCATTTCGCCTGAATTGTTTATCTAGAGTTCCAGAGCCGTATCCGGCGCGAATCATGACAAATTGATATCCAGAAGCTTTTACTTCGTCCCAATCAACGATCCCTTGAAATTCGCTTACATCGAGACCTTTCATGTTCATAAGGTGACTCCTTTTTGTTTTTTTACTAAAGTCATTCTATTATATGGAAGATTTTGAAAAAGGTTAGAGACTTATTAAGAAAATCATAAGATTTTCTAAGTCAGGTTTTAAAAAATATGCTCTATCATGTATACTATAAGTGAGGTGATGAAAATGTATACTATTTTAGTATGTGATGATGACAAAGATATCGTAGATGCAATTGAAATATATTTAAACCAAGAAGGATATCGTGTATTAAAAGCTTATGATGGAGAAGAAGCGTTAGAAATTTTGGAGCAGCAAAATGTACATCTTTTAATATTGGATATTATGATGCCAAAATTAGATGGGATTCATGCGACAATAAAAATTCGTGAAAATAATGGGATACCAATTATTATTTTATCGGCGAAATCAGAGGATGTAGATAAAATATTAGGATTAAATGTAGGGGCTGACGATTATGTATCAAAGCCATTTAATCCACTAGAACTGATTGCAAGAGTGAAATCTCAATTGCGTAGATATACCCAGTTGGGAGGAAATTCTGGAGTATCAAGTGAAAAAATATATGAAACAGGCGGTCTTTCTATTAATGATGATAGAAAAGAAGTAACAGTAGACGGAGAGTTTGTAAAACTAACACCAATCGAATATAACATTTTATTATTGTTAACGAAAAATCAAGGAAAAGTTTTTTCGATTGATCAGATTTATGAATCCATCTGGAATGAAGATGCAATCGGAGCAGACAATACAGTTGCGGTTCATATTCGACATATTAGAGAAAAGATAGAGATCAATCCAAGGGAACCTCGATATTTAAAAGTTGTATGGGGTGTTGGATATAAAATAGAAAAACAATAAAGGAGTTTTATGGAAGAAAATAATAGAATATGTATAAAAAACTGGAATAAAAGTAAACTTTTAAAGTGGTTACTTATTTTATTTATTAATATTTTAGTATTAGCGATTAGTTTTGATATATTGTTTCTTTATAAATGCCCTCAATTTGTAAATAGCATAACCTCTAAGACCGACTTTGGAAGATCGTATGAGGAATCTACTGCATTTCAAGATTTATTCCATTATGCAATTCGAAACGTGATGGAGAATATACAATCTAAATATAATTTTGAAACAGAAGGAAAGTATAATCCAAATAAATTAGTAGATGTTATGGAATATGTGCAAGAAGGGAATATTTCAGGAGAAAATAAAAACGGACTTGCATATACGGTCGATCAAATGGATAGCTGGGGAGATTTGTATTCGGATCCAGATCTTAGAGAGGATACAGTTATCGTGTGTCAAAGGCCAGACAATACGTATTATTATTACTATCTCAACGAGTTTAAAGAACAGTTTCGTTCTGGCAAATTTCATTTAAATAATACCAATTTGACGGTAGATGCACTATTAGGAGATGTAGAATCTTATTTGCCGACTACATCGGATTATAAGATTTCAATTACAGATGAAAATGGCAACATGATCTACGATTCTTTTTGGAGGTTTCCGTACACTTTTACAGAAAAATATAAACCAGATGGTGCAGAAAATATTTTGTCGGTTGTCAATCATATTCCAGCATTAAATGGAAAGTTAACAGAAGTGTACGATGCATTGAAGCAGGCCATTACACAAGTAGAGACAGAACTTGAGAAATATAGAACTTCGGATGATGTGTGGGAAGAGGGAAATACAAATTTTACCTATTTATTAATCGATAAAAATAAAAAATATGTATACACCAACAACAGTGCGTATAAAAGTTTTAATGAGGTAACTTCCAACTTAAAAAAATTAAAAGCAAAACAAGGAAAGTATCTTATTGTAGATGAAAAACTCTCTGATTTAGATACTAATATGAAGATTTACAAGCAGGACTGGAGAAATGCAATACAATCTTATTACAAAGGAAATAAATCGAACTATGTTTTTGCGGCGGCGATAGATACAACGTATCCGATCCAGGATATTTTTTATAACTATAAACAGGATTATAATTATTTTGTTCCGAGATTAAAAAGTGTCATTGTTTCTCTAGTTATAAATCTTATTTTATTGTTACTATGCATGGTATGGCTGACTACAAAGATTGGACAAAAGAATGAAGACGGAAAAATCATTCTTTCCACATTTGATCGATGGAAAACGGAGTTGGGTGCACTTTCGATTCTATTCGCTTGGGCAATTCCATATGGGATTTTTACCTTGATCTTTGGAAATCCGATTGCAAACGCCATTGGGGGAAGACAGCTTGAATATGTGCAGGGAATCACAACTATGACAATGGGAAGTGCACATACATATAATCAGCCATCTGATTATATATTGACTGCATTTCTAATCTTTTTCACAACGTCCTGTTTTTTGGTAGGTTATTTTAGCCTTGTTAAACGGATCAAAGCAAACGTTTTATGGAAAAATAGTGTTCTATGCCACCTGTGTGAAAATTTAAAAATATTTTGGAGAGAAAGATCTAAAGTTTCAAAAGCAACCATTTTATTAACTGTATTTCTATTATTTCACTGGGTAATCTGGTTTTTTGTTTCTGTGGGGAATTTTTTATCTATACTTGTTCTATTCGGAATGATTCTTTTAGATATAGTTTCTGCATATTTAGTCATTAGAGATGCGATTGCGAAGAGGCAGATTGGAATCGGAATTGAAGAGCTGGTTCAGGGAAATATGGAATATCAGATTCCCACAGATAAGTTGAAAGGTGAGAATAAAGAACTGGCAGAAAAAGTGAATGATGTTGCCCAGGGACTACATAAGGCGGTGGATCATGCCATGAAGAGTGAGCGATTAAAAACGGATCTCATTACGAATGTGTCTCATGATATTAAAACACCACTTACTTCGATTATTAATTATGTAGATTTGTTAAAACGAGAAGATTTTGAAGATCCAAAAATTCAAGGTTATTTGGAGATTTTAAGTGAGAAATCACTACGTCTTAAGACACTTACAGAAGATGTGGTAGAGGCATCAAAAGTATCCAGTGGAAATATTACATTGGAGTATATGGATGTGAATTTTGTTGAGATGATCAACCAAACCGAAGGAGAACTTTCGGAAAAATTTGAAAATAGTAATTTGAAGATTATTCAAAAACTTCCGGAAGAACCGGTTATCATCCATGTAGATGGACGAAGGATGTGGAGAATCTTAGAAAATATTTATACAAATGCATTAAAATATGCGATGCCTGGCACAAGAGTTTATTCTGAATTGTATGTGCAGGAAGAAAAGGTGATTTTTTCTTTAAAAAATATTTCTAAGCAGCCACTTAATTTTACAGCAGATGAACTGACAGAACGCTTTATTCGTGGCGATATTTCCAGAGGTTCCGAAGGAAGTGGATTGGGACTTTCCATAGCAAAAAGTTTGACAAAAATGCAAGGAGGAACTTTTAATTTATACTTAGATGGCGATCTATTTAAAGTTACCATTGAGTTTCCAAAAGTAAAGTAAAAGAAAGTAGGGAGGACAGTATCTTACAACAGGTACTGTCCTTATTTCATTGTTTAAATCTTGCACAGGCATCTATTTTGCATTACAATAATACAGGGACGAAGAAAATTCGGTTTTATCTATGAACAGAGGAGTATTACAATTAAAATGGATGAAATTAAAATATTATTAGAACAGATTTTAAATACACAATTTATACAGGCAGTAATCAGTAATCCGCGCTTAAAAGAGGGGGTACTTAAAATAAAAGTACGTCCAGTGCAAATGAAAGATCAACTTTTCTACCAATTAGAATCTTTCACAAAGACCCAAGCTTTTCATGAAAATCTTAAAAAGCAAGAAACGATAGAGAAACTACTAAAGTATATGGGAGAATTTCGACAATTGCAAATTGCAACAGAGCAAGAAAATTATACAGTTCTAGTTAGCAAAAAAGGGAAAGTGACGATTCAAAAAAAGAAAAACAAAGATGGCAAAAAAGCAACGGAAATGACACACAATCGAACAAAGAAGTATATTCTTCAAGAGGGGATGCAAGTACCTTTTTTGCAGGATTTGGGAGTGATGACTTCGGAAGGAAAGATTGTAAGATCTCGTTTTGATAAGTTTCGACAGATCAATCGATTTCTTGAGTTTATTGAGGATATATTGCCAAAACTTGAAAAAGGTAGAGAACTTACCATTCTCGATTTTGGATGCGGGAAATCGTATTTAACATTTGCAGTGTATTACTATTTACATGAGCTAAAAAACTATGACATTAAAGTGAATGGTCTTGATTTAAAGAAAGAAGTAATTGAACATTGCAATGAACTTGCTGAGAAATACGGATACAAAAAACTTTCTTTTCTAGTCGGAGACATTGCAGATTATGAGGGAGTAAGTCAGGTTGATATGGTTGTGACATTGCATGCTTGTAATACCGCAACCGATTATGCACTTGCGAAAGCGATTGGGTGGAATGCACAAGTTATTCTATCCGTTCCGTGTTGTCAACATGAATTAAATGGTCAGATCTATGCAGAGGAGCTTGAACCACTTATGGAGTATGGACTCTTAAAGGAAAGATTTGCAGCGCTTGTAACAGATGGCCTTCGAGCAAAATATTTGGAAGCTTCTGGATATGAGACACAAGTTTTGGAATTTATTGATATGGAGCACACACCAAAGAATATCCTATTGCGTGCAGTGAAAGCGGGAAAGAAAAACAAACAAGCAGAAGCAGATATTGAAACCTGTACAAAGTTTTTGCATGCCCATCCAACTTTGGGGAAACTGTTGGAAGAGGGAGAAAACTAATGAAAAAAAAGAGGATTATAAAAACAGGGGTTCTTACAGCTATTTTTCTGCTAGCAATTTTAATCAGCAGTTTGATTACAAATCGAGGAAATGATGATGCAAGAGTAGACTTAGGTGATCCTACGTTACCTAGAGTCTCTTTCTTAGTAAAAGGTGAGGAGTTGAACCATCTACAAGGTTATGTGCATGAAATGAATGTTGCAGCAATGCGAGATTCTATTACACCAATTGAGAAAAACGGAAACCTTCAAATGCTTATTGAAGCGGATGGAAATAAAATTTCTGAAATTTTTTATGATGTATATTCCATGGATGGAAAAGAGGTATATGCATCTGGAAAAGTAAAAGATTTCACGCAGGAAAATGCAACATTAAAATTAAGTAAAGCACTGAAAAAAACAGAAATGGAAGCTGTTTTAAGGGTTGGACTAGAGTTGAAAAAAGGACCAGTATATTTTTATACAAGAATTATAAGGCCGACGGGACTTGCTGTAACGGAATGTCTGGAACATGCAAGAACGTTTCATGAGAGTACCTTTCTTGGGAAAAGCAATAATGATGTAGTTGCAAAAGAACTTTCAGTCGATGGAACTCAAGATCCACATTCTTTTCAGCATGTAACCTTATCTTCTGACCTTTTTAATGTTACATGGAGAGATTTAAAACCAGAAGTTTCAGGAACCGTGGAATGGAGTATACAAGAAGCAAATTCTGTATACACATCACTTTTGGCAACGTATCAGGTAAATGTGGTCAATGATAAATCGAAAGCAGATCTCTTTAATGTGCGGGAATTTTATCGTGTTCGCTATTCTGAGGAGGGAGCCTACCTTCAAAATTTTGATAGGACAATAGAGCAGGTTTTTGATGCAGATCCCACTTCATTTGCTAAAGATGGCATTCATTTAGGAAATGTTTCACCAGATATTCAAGTAGTGGAAAACAAAAAGGAAACTTCGATTGCGTTTGTGACAAGTAGGGATTTGTGGGCTTATGATGTTGCTAAAAATAAGATTGCTCTTGTTTTTAGTTTCGCAAACAGAGAAGGGCATGATAAGAGAGGACAATACGCACAGCATAGTGTTCAGATCATTAATCAAAATCAGGATGGAAGCCTTGTTTTTGTTGTGTATGGCTATATGAATCGCGGAAGCCATGAAGGAGAGGTAGGAGCAGATATCTACTATTACGATGCGAAAAACAATACCGTTCAGGAAAAAGCGTTCATTCCAAGCAATAAAAGTTTTATGATGGCGAAACAAGAACTGGGAGATATGATTTACTACGATCATAAAAATTCTCTTTTGTATATCTTGGCCAATCATCAACTGTTACAAGCAGATCTTGAAAAAAGTAAACAGAAAATATTAGTAGAAAATATGAAAGATGGACAGTATGCGATTTCTGAGGATAATCATCTCTTAGCCTATTTGGAAAGTGACTCGGATGATATGAAGGAAGAAACAATCAAGGTTATGAATCTTAAAAATGGCACCAATTATGATGTGAAACCAGAAAAAGGAGAACATATTAAGCCACTCGGTTTTATTGGTGAGGATTTTATCTACGGATTACAAAAAGAGGAAGATCAGTCTAAGGGCATAACAGGAGATATGATTCTTCCAATGTATGAGATCCGGATTGTAAATAAAGAAGGAGATGTAGTAAAACAATACAAAGAGGAAAATATCTATATTAAAGGGGTTGAGATTGTCAATGATCAGGTCACCCTTTCTCGTGTAAAAAAAGCAGATTCTCAGTATGTTGAAACAGAACCAGATTACATTAGCCGCAGCGATGAACCAGTTGAAGTGGAGGAACGGGTTGGACTTTATTATACGGAGGACAAAGGAAACCAAAGTATGATTAAAATCAACCGAGGAAAGTTAAAGAATACCGTAAAAATTCTTCGACCAAAACAAGAACATGGGAACGATGTGATTACATTAGCTCAAAACGAAACCGGATTAGAGGAGCAATTTTATGTATATGCACTAGGAACTCTTCGAGGAATCTATCCGAAGGCAGGAGAAGCGATTCAAAAAGCAGAAGCAGAGTCCGGAGTTGTAATTTCTGATCGACAGTCTTACATATGGCAAAAAGGAAATAGACTTTTGGCATGTGAGACAACGATTGATGATTTCAAGAAAAAAGAAAATCAGACCTCGTTAGAAGCAGCAGAAGCGTACATGAAAAAGTTTAAAGGGGTAAAAACAGATCTGACAGGAAGTAGATTGGATCAGATTTTCTATGTTGTAAATCTTGGAAGGCCAGTGATTGCAATCATGGGAAAAGATCATGCGGTATTGATTACAGGATATGATTTAGAGAGCGTTTACTATCTCGATCCAGATGATGGAAAAGAACACAGTATCTATGTATCAGAAATGGAAGATACGATGGAGTCGCATGGAAATGTTTATATTGGGTATTTAGATTAAATGGAAAAGGGTGAGAACTAAATTTGGTTCTCACCCTTTTGTTGTATATTATACTGCTGTTTTAAAAATTACGAATTTGTACTTGTTAAGAACAGCATAAAGAATCAAACCAAGTACACCACAGGAAATGATTTCGCCGATTCCAACTGTCATCATCATAAATGGAATTGAAAATGGTAACTGGTAACCATATTTCAAAATAAATGGAACAATCAATGCGTTTGACAAGATTGGTGGAAGAATCGCAATGTATTTGCTCTTATTTCTTAGCACCCATGTTAAAAGTGCACCGATCAAAGTTGCAATGGAACCTAAAATGATATCAGGAACAATTGCACCGCCTAAAATATTTCCTAATAGACAGCCGATGAATAATCCTGGAACTGCAGCAGGTGTGAATACGGGAAGGATTGTCAATGCCTCGGCAAATCGAACCTGTACTTCACCAAATGCGAGAGCGGCTCCCATGACAGTTAGTACTACATAAACGGCAGCAATCATGGCTGCCTGTGCCATAAATAGCACTTTGTTTTTGCTTGAGTTTTTCATTATTTAATTCTCCTTTAGTTTTGTTTTACGTGTGGAAGGTCACGAACACACGATTCATTTTACGGCGGGAATCGCCGAAAGCCCGATAAGACCTTGGTTTTTGTGGGCTTTACACAGTTTTGTAGTATAGCA
>JARIEI010000037.1 GCA_029256845.1 Ruminococcus sp.
AGAAGAACGATAAATTTCTGTCCTCCGAGTCTATCGATTGTAGACACCTTTCTGACTCCGACATTATTTTTTTTGTTTGCCATTTTATCTTCCTCCTACTCAATCTCTCGTGTAGCCAGATTCATAATATTTTCCTGTGTAGCTTCGGAAATATCCAGCTCACCTGTTTTCTTACCCTCGCACATTACTGCGACTCTGTCACTCATACGCAAAATCTCAGTCATTTCAGAAGATATCATAATAATGGCTTTTCCTTCTTTTGCAAGTTGATTCATCAACTTATAAATTTCGTTTTTCGCACCAACATCGATACCTCTTGTAGGCTCATCAAAGATCAAAATATCACAGTCTCTTGTAAGCCATTTAGCGATAACGACTTTTTGCTGGTTACCACCAGATAAGTTGACAACTAACTGATCAACTGTAGGTGTCTTTGTTGCAAGTGACTCAACATATTTATCTGCAACTTCTTTTTCCTTCTTCTTATCAATGAAGAGTCCTTTTGTGTAATTGTCAAGTGTTGCAAGTGTTGTATTTTCTGCAACAGATTTCTGTACAACACAACCGTATCTCTTTCTATCTTCTGATAAATATCCAATACCATATTTAACAGCATCTTGTGGACTCTTAATTACAACTTTTTCTCCGTTGATATAAATATCTCCACTTTCTATAGGGTCTGCCCCGAACAATGCTCTAGCTGTTTCCGTACGTCCAGCACCCATAAGTCCTGAGAAACCAAGAATCTCGCCTTTACGAAGTTCAAAGCTTACATCCTGAACCATCTTACCTGCATTTAAGTGTTCAACTTTAAGAACAACTGGTGCATCCTTTGGAACAGTACTATGTGTCTTAGGATCTTCGTAAATAACACGACCAACCATCATATTGATAATATCATCTTTTGTGCTATCTTTTGTGATCAATGTTCCAACATATGTACCATCTCTCATGACAGTAACACGGTCTGTAATCTTTTTGATTTCATCCATACGATGTGAGATGTAAACAATACCAATTCCTTTACTTCTCAAGTCGTTAATAATCTTAAATAATTCTTCAATTTCAGTTTCTGTAAGTGCTGCAGATGGTTCATCAAAAATGATAACTTTTGCTTCATGGGAAATTGCTTTTGCAATCTCACACATCTGCTGACGACCTACTGTAAGATGTGACATTGTTTCCTTTGGATCAATATCAATATTCATTCTCTTAAATAATTTTGCTGCTTCTTCATTCATCTTTGCATCATCAATACGGATGCCTTTTTTAAATTCACGTCCGATAAAGATGTTCTGTGCAACTGTAAGATGTCCAAGCATGTTAAGTTCCTGATGCACAATTACAATACCTGCATCTTGTGCTTCTTTTGTATTATGGAACTCTACTTCTTTTCCTTCATATGTAATTGTACCAGAATCCTTTGTGTAAATACCTGTAAGTACTTTCATAAGTGTTGATTTACCGGCACCATTCTCTCCCATAAGTGCAAGGACTTCACCTTTTCTGATTTCCAGATCTACATGATCCAATGCGTGTACACCAGGGAAAGACTTGTCTATATCTTTCATCGTTAATATAACTTCGCCCATTCTATTACCCTTGCCTTTCTAATTCTACATTGCTATAACAGTTGTTCTATAAACTGCGATTAGTTCTTTCTACGTCTTGATAAAACATCACCAAATACTGCAACAATAACAATAATACCTGTTACGATAAGCTGATAGTTTTTGTCAAGTCCAAGAGCCAGAATTCCTTCCTGAAGTAAAGCGATGACAAATACACCCATTACTGTTCCGCTGATCGAAGCAAGACCACCTGCCATAGAAGTTCCTCCCATTACACATCCGGCAATTGCTTCGTTGTTATACTGATCTCCATAACCAGGTTGAACAGTTGTATATGCTGCTACATAGAAGATTGCTCCAATACCAACTAATGTTCCACAAATGATGTATGCTAACATTTCCCATTTCTTAACATCAACACCTGAGAGTCTAACTGCTTCTTTATTGCTTCCAAGACATAGAATGTAACGTCCGATTTTTGTTTTATTTAAGATAATCGCACAAATTACAGCTACAGCAAGGAAAATAAAAAGTCCTACTGGAATATCACCAACTTTGATGATCATTCTGTACCATCCGCCATCTGCAGATGCTTGAGGCCAGTTTACAGACTGTGTCTTAGTAAACACAGATGCAAGACCTTTTGCAATGTTCATACTTGCCATAGATGTGATAAATGATGGTACTGTCCAATAAGCAACTAAATAACCATTAAATAAACCAAAAGCAAATCCCACAAGAATACTAATGATGATTGCTACTGGCATTGATATACCATGTGATACAAGGCTGTAACCTGAAATAAGTGCACAGCAGAACATAACTGGTCCGATAGAGAAATCAATTCCGCCTGTTGCAATTACAAAAGTAACACCCAATGATAAGAATCCAAGAAAATATGCATAGTTAAGAGCACTTAAGATTCTACCTACTCCAAGGAAATTTCCACCTGTCATAACACAGAAGAAACCATACAGGAGAAGTAATACGAAGAATAACACGATTCTGTTAAACCCCACCTTTTTTACAAAAGGATTTTCTTTAATCTTTCCCACTTTTTTTCCTCCTACTTCTTCAGCCATACTGACTTTCGTAATATTTTTCTTCGGCTGTACAGTCTATCCTGCACCTGCCGTCCCTTCTGGGCCTTTTCTACATGTTTCCATGTAATCCCCTCCTTTGTTTGCTTTTCATTATATCATTTTCCGTTCATAATTTGCAAGTCATCAAACAGATTCCTTGCTTGATGTCTATACTTCATTTTCATTTCCTCTCTTTTATAACTATAACTTGCTTTTTTCGACCAAACTTTATATAATATCGTTGTTCAATCGTAAATTTTACGACAAATCATATTTATAAGGAGGATACCATGAAACATCATCGTTCTATATTAAAACTTATCTTATTCACCACTTTTTTGTCACTAATCTTTACTGCCTGCGGGAAAAAATCCAGCTCGGCTCCAGCTCCTTTTTCAAAGCTGACATGGGATTCTAGTTACGATGAAATGGTCGAATTAGAAGGCAAAGAATCAAAATCTTACGATTCCATATACAATGGAACAACTTACGCATATGATGGCAAATATCTAAACCACGATGGCTCCATCAAATATATGTATGACGACAAAGAAAACCTTGCCTGCATCTCTTGGGAATATACAGCCAAATCACCAGAAGATCTAAAAAAAGTCTACGATGAACTTTTTAAAACTCTTACAGATCAATACGGAAAGAGTGGTTACCAAAGCGGAAACAACACGAACATGGGAAATGTTTGGTATCGCAAAGAAGGAAATATCATCCTAAGCGCTGTTACTACCAAAAACATCAATGCCATCTTATGTTCTTATCTTAATCCGTCTGTGTCTTCACCAGAGAACGATTAAGCATCATCATAGTTAATAGTATAACGATTTTTTTTCATTTATGAAATCGAATATCTTACTAAAAAAGGTTAAAAATTTACACTCTTATAAATTTTTAACCTTTTTCTTCTTTTTTTATTCTTGTTCGATAAAGGGATATAACAATTTTTGATTTTCTTCTTCATACAAGTTTTCTGCTGTAATTAATTTACAACCTGAATCAGTATTTTTTTTGATTGTTTTTCCTTCTACAATATCCTTCGCTTGTTTCATCCCTAAGTATCCCATGTTAAATGGTTTTTGTATTACGATTCCCTGAAATACCCCTTCCTCTAACAGTTTAATTTCTTCTATAGAATTATCAAATCCTACCACTTTTATTTTATTTGACAATCCCAATTCCTTCACAGCCCTTGCCGCTCCTACTGATGCATATTCGTTGGTTCCAATGATCATACCCAATTTAGAATTTTCTTCAATCAACTTTTTTGTTTGACTATATGCTTTTTCGTAAGAGGAACCACAAAACACTGTTTCTGTGATCATATTTGCCTTGTCTCCTAGCCCTTTTCGTATACCTGCTTCTCTTTCAATGGCTGTGGATGCTCCTTTTACATGCGCTACAATCCCAATTTCTTTTCCATCTTCTAACAACGAATTTGCATAAGTTCCTAATTCTTCTCCAGCTGCATAATTGTCAGTTGCTACGATAGCTGTTGCCACATCATATTCTATTACCGAATCAATTAATACTAAATGAATCCCTTGTTTTACCGCCTTTTTAAGCACATTTGCTGTTTCGGAATAACTACAAGGTGCAACTAGGAGTACATCTGGTTTTTTTTCGATACTCTTTTCAATATAAGAAATCTGTTCATCCACCTCTTCTTCAGAAAGACCACCTACCACTTCTAGATCCATATTAAATTCTTCTGCACCAAGTCTTGAGCCTTCTATTAATGAAGTCCAAAATCCATTTGTCTTATCTAATGTTTTCGGAATAAATATTACTTGTTTTCGAGGCTCTTCTTGATCATGCACCCCTCTTGCTGCATAAATTGCAACAACAATCATTAGAATTCCCAGTGATAATGTCGTTATTGTTTTTTTTATTTTATCGCTCCTCATCTGGTCTATTTAGCAGTGGAACTGTCACAACAACCACTGTTCCTCCTCCTTCTCGATCTTTATAAGTAAGACCATATTCTGTGCCGTAATAAAGCTGGAGACGCTTTTGCACGTTTGGTGCCCCTACACCTTTTCGTCCTTTTTCTACTTTTCTTTCTTCGAAAATATGCGCCTTCACGTCTTCTGGAATTCCTGCACCGTCATCTTCAATTACGATACAAGCCTTATCTCCATCTCGATATCCTTTGATCAAAAGGTTCCCTCTCGTTTCCTTATACTTTAATCCATGATAAATTGCATTTTCCACTAATGGTTGTAAAGCAAACTTTATAATCTTTACTTTACTAATTTCTGGCGAAACATCAATTGAATATTCCAACTTATCTTTGTATCTCATTTTTTGAATTGTTAGATAACTTTTAACATAGTCTACTTCTTCCGCAATTGTAACTTGCTCTTTGTCATTGCTAATACTTTGTCGTAACAATCGTGCTAATGCAGAAGTCATTAAGACAACTTCTTCATTTCTTCCTGCTTCTGACATCCAAATAATTGAATCCAATGTGTTGTATAAGAAATGAGGATTAATTTGCGCTTGGAGTGCTTTCATCTCATTCTTTCTTTTTTGAGATTGTTCGTATATATTTTGCTCCATCAACGTATGAATTCGCTCCGTCATTACATTAAAAGAATTTGCAAGACTGCCAATTTCATTTTGTGTTGTAATAGCTACATTTGCTTTTTCAAATTCTCCTTCTTCTACCATACTCATTGAGTCTCTTAATTGTCGAATCGGTTTTGTGATTTCTTTTGAAATTACACTTGATATTAATAGAACTCCTGTCAAAAGTACAATCGAAACAATTAAATACATTGATTCTGCCTTTTTGTTATTTTTAAATAGTTCTTCTGTATTCACAACGCCTACGACCGTCCAACCTGTTTTCTGAGATTTGGACAATGTATATAACCGATCACCAGAAACGAAATGTTCTTCATTGCTTAGCATGATTTCTGAGATATTTTCGTGAATCAATCCTCCGTACAATAATTGTTGTTTCGGATGGTATACGATTTTCCCTTTGTCATCTAGTATGAAAATATATCCTTTATTCCCGATCTTGTTATTACTACAAAGTTCACTAATCGATCGATAATTTAAGTCTACAAAAAATACACCCTCGTTTTGTCCTGTATTATAGTTTACAAGAGCCTTACTAAGAGTGATTACCCATTTGTAACTATCTTCTATTGCATTTTGAACGTGCGAAGAGGAAATAGACATTCCACCTTTCTTTTCCATTGCTTCTTTATACCAATCTTGATCGTAGATGTTAATGTACTCTGCAAATTGATCCTGCCCATCATTTAAAATTGTACGTCCATTCTTTGCAACTGCTGCTATATTATAAATATCACTTCTACTATCCATAATCGTTTCAAATTGTGCAATAATTCGATCTCTCTCTTTTTCTTTTTCCTCTTCACTTTGTTTCTCATTAAACAAATAATTAGACACATCTCCACTTCTTGAAACTATGTAGGAAATGTTTTCTAAAAATTCCATATAAGAATCAATATCATAATTTACTTGTTGTACAATCTGTGTCGTATAATTGACAGAATTTTCATAGATAGAATTATTGGTATAATGGACGGCAATAATCATAAACGTGACAACCGCAATTACCATAAGAACAGTAAAAGAAACAAGCATTGTCCCTTGTATCGTTTTAAATCGTCCAAATAATGTCCGTTTTTTTTCGCCTTTTCTCATCTTTTCTTATCCTTTTGCATATTCTTTTGGCGTTTTTCCTGTCATCTTTTTAAATGCAATACTAAAATAATGTGGGTCACTAAATCCAACTTTTTCTGCAATCTCATAATTTTTCAAGCTTGTTTTTCTAAGAAGGGACTTTGCACGTTCCATCCTAACATATGTCAACATTTCAACAAATGTTTTTCCTGTAGCTTCCTTGAATATGCTACTGAATCTACTTGTACTTATATTTAAATATTCACAGATCTGATTCAAATTTAAGTTTGGATCTCCGTAATTCTCTTCTATATATTCCATTGCCAGCTCTGCTTGATGCTGACTTGTTGTTTTTCCGGCTCCACTTATAATTTTCATAGCTTGCTTACAATGATCCTTAAAGAATGTCATGGCTTGTTCAAATCGTTTTGCATCTGTAATTTGTGCAAGATTCTCTTCTTTTAACTGATATTGATCATCTACCTCTCGTACCGCATCTGAAACGATTCGAAGTGCCTGATGAAGATATGCCACCACAACATTTCTTGTATTATACCCTGCGATCATCCATTGCTCTACATTCGAAAGTGCCTCTTCTAATTTGGCTTCATCCTGTTCTTTTAAGGACTCTGCTATCTTCTTAAACTCTTGCTCTAGTGCCGTTGTATTTGCAATTGAAAATTGCGCTTCTCCATCTAAAAGTATGCCACTTCCTTTTGTATATCTATACTTTAATAGTTCAATAGCAGATTGATAAGACTTAGATAATTGTTCCAATGATGATACAATTTTCCCCATTCCAATGGAAATACTAAGTTTCATCGTCTCATATACAGTCTCTTGTATTTCTCTACAAATTTCCAAAGCTTCCGACGACAAATTTCTTAACTTACTTACGTAAAACAACATACATACGCGATTGTCTGAATCTCGATATGCAAGTCCTGCACTATGATTCTTTATGATTTCATTTGAAATATTTTCAACAACAAAAGACATCAATGCGCTTTCTTTTTTTAGTTCATCATCTATTTCATATAGTTCCGAGTATACATCAATATCTACGGCAACCACTCGATATTGATCTCCTACAATTGATACATTAAATTCAGCTAGTTCTTCCATACTTTTTTCAATTCTTTGCGTTCCCTTTACCAAACACGATAGCGTTTTTGAAATAATCAAAGATTCATTCTTTGTGTATGTATGGTAAGCTTTTTTAAATTTATCGTACTTTTGTTCTTCTTTTCGCTCTCTATTTAGTTTCTCTTTAATCCTTAGAAGTACTTCCGATAACTCCCTTGCTGTTACAGGCTTTAAGATATACTCAGCAACCTTATATTGTATTGCCTGCTTCGCATATTCAAAATCACTGTACCCACTGAAAATAATTACAGCAGTCTGAGGGCAGTTATTACAGACATATCTACTAAGATCCATTCCATCTGCATATGGCATGCATATATCTGTCAATACTACATCTACAGAATTTTCCTCTAGATAATCCATGGCAATCTTTCCATTCTCACATACATTGACCAGTTCGAATCCAAGCTCTTCCCATTTTATATTTTCACTAATTGCTTCTCGTACAAGAATTTCATCATCAACTAGCAGTACCTTATACACTATTTTATCCTCCCGACAAAAGATATATCTTTTATTATACAACAATCAGCCCATCCTGGAAAGTAATTTTTCCTGGACGGGCTGTTTCTTCGTTCATATCTTTACCACAGGTTTTTATAAATCTGAATAATATCATCTTTTGTTGGAACTCGTGGATTTGTTGGTGTACAAGCATCTGCAAGTGCTGCATCTGCCATGCGATCAATTACGTCAAAATATTCTTTCTCTGTAACATTTCCCATTTGCGAAATTGAAAGTGGAATATCCATTTCTTTCAACATAAATTGTACCCAGTTTACAAGGGAACGAACAGTCATTATTTCATTATAACTGCTTAACCCTAGAATCCTAGCTACTGTTGCATATCTTTTTACTGCTGGAAGATATTCCGCACGACTTTTACTATGTTTGTTAATGTCACTATTGAACTCAATAATGTGTGGTAATAACATTGCATTTGCACGTCCGTGTGGAATGTGGAACATTGCACCAAGTTGATGTGCCATACTATGATTGATTCCAAGAGATGCAGAGTTAAATGCAATTCCCGCAAGACAAGATGCTGAATGCATTTTCTGTCGTGCATGTGTATCACTACCATCTAAATATGCACGAAGCAAGAATACACCACAAATTTCAATTGCCTTTTCTGCCAGTGCTGTAGAAAAATCATTTCTATTTGTACTTACACAAGCTTCAAGTGCATGTGTGAACACATCCATTCCTGTATCTGCTGTAATTGCAGGTGGAACACTTTTTACAAGTTCCGCATCAAGAATCGCCTCATCTGGTGTAAGTTCTTTAGAAACAAGTGGATATTTTTTTTGTTCTTCTGGATCTGATACAACCGCAAAGGACGTAACCTCTGAACCAGTACCACTTGTAGTTGGAATTGCAATTAATCCAACTTCCGCATAGCGATCAATGCGAAGTGCAAATTCACGAATAGACTTTGATGAATCGATTGCTGATCCACCGCCTACTGCGATAATCGCCTCTGGCTTACACTCCAACATCTTTTTAACACCTTGACTTATTTTACCGATTGGTGGGTCTGGCTGTACATCTTTAAAAATTTCATAATCAATATTGCCTCTGATCAAAGGATCCAAAATCAAATGAAAACTTTCACATTCTGCCATAAAAGGATCTGTAATGATCAATACTTTTTTGTATGGAATATCCGCCAAACGATCAAGCGCTTGGTCTCCAAAATAGATTTTGGTTTTAATTTCAAAGCTCTTCATAGTGCCCTCTCTACTTAGGATAAATACATTCTATCCCTTTTTCTGTTAACGCCTGCTGCCATTTTAATGCAGGTTTTTTATCTGTAACTATGCATGTAATATCTTCCAATTTTCCAATGGAAGTAAATGCTATTTTTTCAAACTTCGTGCTATCTACTACAAGTATTCTTTCCTTTGCAGCTTCTAACATTGTTCTTTTATTATTTGCAAGTATTTCATCCGAATCTGTTATTCCTGCAAGCATGTCCACACCTTTGCAAGATATAATTGCTTTATCTACATGATAATCTTTCAGCATTTTATCTGTTTGTGGTCCCACAAGTGCGAGGGTACCCTCCCTTGCAGCGCCACCTGTAGATAAAACCTTCCAATCGGGCACATCAATCAGCTCGATGATAATTTCAACAGAATTCGTAATCAATGTCAGATTCTTTTTCCCTTTCAATGCCTTAGATACATACACTGCAGTGGAACTCGCATCCAACATGATGCTTTCTCCATCTTTGATTCTCTCGCAAATCAATTCCGCAATCCGTTGTTTTCCAATTACATTGTGGTTTTTTCTAACATTAAATGGTAGATCAATATTCAAATTCTCGTTGATCACTGCTCCACCATAACTTTTAATTGCAAATCCATCATTAACTAATTTATCAAGATCTCTTCGGATTGTTTCCTCAGAGACGTCATAAAACTGACTCAACTCACTTACCACTACGCGGCGTTCTGCCTGTAGTTTTTCTAGGATTTCATTTCGTCGTTCTATTGCAAGCATCCAAAAGCCTCCCAGTTTATCAAAAATATAGATTCGCTATAAAATTGTCGCCTGTATTTGCTCGTCCGGATGTGCGATAACAGAGGAGTCTAAATAAGTTCCACTGTCTGCCACTGCCGTTGTCGCTCGTTCAATTGCCGCCTCAACTGCTGAAACATCTCCAGTAAGCATTAGATATGATTTTCCACTCATCCCATTTGCTATTCGAAGTTCGATCAAATCTACAACTGCCGTTTTTGCCGCCTCATCTGCTGCAACAATAATTGATGAAGCATCAAAGGTTTCCATTATGCCAAGAGCAGCAATTTTATCTACTTTTGATGCACCACGCATTGCTGGAAAGATGGACTCATGCGGATTTCCCAGCACAAAACTATTAATAAATCGATTTCCATGCATAGTTTTTGCTGTATCTACCGCTGCACGAACTGCCGATAAATCTCCTGCAATGACAGCAATATATTTACCCGGACATACAGTTTTTGCTTGTAGAATCTCAACATCCGCAGCTTTCACCATTGCATCTGCAGCAACGACACCTGCTGAAACAGTTTTATACTCTACCATTCCAATTGCCTTACTCATAATCTGCACGTCCTCCTAAAGTTTCTATTACAATAAATTTCTCATTTGTTTCACGTACAATACCGCAAATACTTGCATGGACACAGGCACCTGTTGCATTAATTTCGGATGCAATCATCTGTCCTGTTTTTACAACATCTCCATTTTTTACAATTGGATGTAAGGAAGTTCCCGCTTGTTGTTGCAATAAAATCTTCACTTTTTTTGTTGGAATTCTTTTATCTTGGAGCGAATCCTCTACATCATACTTTAACAAATTTAGCCTTGCTGTAAGACGTTCCATGCTAATCTTTCGATATTTTCTATCATCATCTATTGTGCCTCTTGAAATCTGAGGTTTTTCGATACCACGTTCTTGTAATCCCATCTTGTATTCTGCAATTAATCTTCTTGGCGATAAATCTTGAACACAAGCATACATTTCACACAACCCACACATTGAGCAAAACATAGTATTTAGATAAATGTTTGTGTCGTGATAATCTTGATAAGAAGCCGCTCGTATAAACGCATGTGGTTCGATTGGATGTCCTAAAAGATTTCTAGGGCATAAATCTGTACATCTCATACATTGGCAACAACTCGCGGCCGCACGTTTTAATTCATTAGAAGTTTTTCCCTTCTTTTTTTGAACAACGCAATGCTCTTCTGGTAAAACCAGTACAACATCTGTCGATTTTGTAATTGTGGAAACACTATTTCCTATCCTTCCCCACATCGGTCCACCTATGATATAATTCGGTTTTTCGCAAGTTACTCCACCTACATATTTCATAATTTCTTCAACTCGTGTTCCTAGAGGTACTTTTATTGTCGTTGGCTCATTTACTTCACCACGTATTGCTACAATTTTTTCTGACACTGGTTTCTGTAAATAAACTGCCTGATAAGCATTGTAGATTGTCTCTACATTAAATATAGCAATCCCTAAATCTGATACATTTTCATTTGGTCCTATAACCTGACCAGTCACCTCATATGCTAAAACAACTTCATCTCCTGCCGGATAACATCCGTCAAACATTTTAACCGTAAGATTTGGATAGTCCATGGCAACAGATTCCACAATTTCTATAGTCTCTTTATCCTTTTCACACAATGCAAGTATTACTTTTTCCGCATGTATTATGGATCCTATCATTGAAAATGTTCTTAATATTTCTTGAGCATATTCTGCTAGCAACTGTGTCTGAATTTTTAATAATGGCTCATACTGTGCGCAATTTAATATGATAGTTTTGACCTGACTTTCTAACTTTGATGCTGCTGAAAGACTCATACCACCAGTGCAGACTACACCATTGTTCTGCAAGATACTGCGCAATTCGTTTCTTTCCATGCCACCACTACTCCAGTCCTGTTCCATCATCAATAATTCCAACAATTGCTGCATCTACTGGTGTATCTGGCATACCAGATCCTATTCTGGCTGCACTTCCTTGGGCGACTAAAACAAAATCTCCAATACCTGCACCAATTTTATCAATCGCAATGAGTTGTTTTGCGCCCGCTTGCATATGTTCCAAAACATCCACAATCATAAATTTGTTGCCGACTAAATTTTCACATTTGCGTGTTGAAACAACACTTCCTTTTACTTTACCTATGAGCATAACATCCTCCTGTTGCGATTTTGCCTCAATATATGGCTTACTGACACACCAATATTTCAGATGTAAATATCAGTGTGTCAGTTTATTTAAATCTTATTTTATTATTCTGACTGTATCACCTGTTGCAATTCTTGCTGCATTGGCTTCATCTGTATCAATATGCATTTCAAGAGTAAAACTATCATCCACACGTACCTGAACGTGATTGAAAATTGTACCTCTCTCATTATCCGCTTTTACAGAAACAGTCTGTCCATCATGTACACCTGCTGCATTTGCATCTGCCGGTGCCATATGAATATGTCTTTTTGCAATAATGCAACCTTCATTCAAGTAAAGTGCACCTTTTGGTCCTACAATCGCAATTGGTGAAGAACCTTCCACATTACCTGATTCTCTAATTGGAGCCTTTACTCCAAGTTTAATTGAATCTGTCGCCGAAATTTCTACCTGTGATTTACTTCTTACAGGTCCTAAAATTCTAACATTCTCAATCGCTCTTAATTTCACTCCAACAAGGGTAACCACTTCATTTGATGCGAACTGTCCACCCATTAATTCTTTTTTCTTTGTCAGCTGATAACCTGGTCCAAACAATACCTCCACATGCTCTTGCGTTAAATGAACATGACGTGCAGATACACCGATTGGAACCATATATCCGGATCCTTCCTCTGAACTTTTTTGTTTTTCAACTGCTTCTAATACCAATTTGGTAATTAATGCAATATTATTGTCCATAACAATTCTCCTCATTTTAGAATACGGGAATGACCTTACTAAAAAGTCATTCACCGTCCTATAGGCTTATTCTTTATTTCATTGCCGGAAGAATTTTTTCTACATCTGTATGTGGTCTTGGGATTACATGTGTTGCTACTAACTCTCCAAGTCTTCCTGCTGCTTCTGCTCCAGATTCTACTGCAGATTTAACAGCTCCAACATCTCCACGAACCATTACTGTTACAAGACCAGAACCAATTTTCTCTGTTCCAACTAAAACAACGTTTGCTGCTTTAAGCATTGTATCTGCTGCTTCGATTGATGCAACAAGACCTCTTGTTTCTACCATTCCTAATGCTTCCTGTGACATTCTTTTTTCCTCCTTATATTGAATAACCTCTTCAACCTTCTCTACTTGCTGAGCCGCCTTTTTCACCCGTTGAACGGTTTTTGCTGGCGATTTAGCTGTAGTTGTCTTTTTGGTGGATGCAGCTTTTGCAGTGCTGTTAGATTTTTTCGTAGTACTCTTTTTTGCAGTGCTTTTTTTTGCTGCCCCAGATGATTTTACAGAATCTCCGGCTTCGTTTCCGTCTACTGTTTTTTTATCTTCTGCCATTTCACTGCCTCCTAACTTACACGGTTTACGCTTTTATTTACAAGCTTAATAATTTCTTCGTGAGGACTTGCTATTACTACATGCGCAACTGGTTTTTTGATTCCATTTGTTGCTGCAGCTTCTATTGCCTGAGTAACAGCTGAGACATCTCCACGGATAATAATCGTAACAAGCCGTCCACCTAATTTTTTCTCCCATGTAACCATCTGTACATCTGCTGTTTTACACATAATGTCAACTGCAACAATACCGGCTGTTACACTTGGGATTTCAAAAAATCCATACGCTTGTCCCATGAGACTGCTCCTTTACCTTTTCCTTCGACCGACTTCTTCGCTGGGAAGATACGCAGTCATCTTTCATTCCTATACTGTAGGAAGGATTTTTTCTACATCGTTGTGTGGTCTTGGGATTACATGTGTTGCTACTAATTCTCCAAGTCTTCCTGCTGCATCTGCTCCTGTTTCAACTGCAGCTTTCACAGCTCCAACATCTCCACGAACCATAACTGTTACAAGACCAGAACCGATTTTCTCTGTTCCTACTAAAGTAACTTCTGCTGCTTTTGTCATTGCGTCTGCAGCCTCGATTGCTGCTGTAAGTCCTCTTGTTTCTACCATTCCTAATGCCTGCTGTGCCATAATTTAATTCCTCCTAAATTCTTCTATCATTGATTATTTTACTTATTTTTTATCAAAAGCGCTGATTTTCAGCATTTTTTCTGTATCCTCTGTTGGTCTTGCAATGCTATATTCATTCACTACACCTGCGAGTTCATTTGCTCGTCTTTTGGCTGCTTCCATAGCTGCTTCAACATCCGCTACGCTTCCGCGGAATTTAACCATTACAATCAAAGGTACTGGTAAATCATCGGCGTTTGCCGGTTTATTTTTATCAAAGTCTTCTAGTGTTACGTTGCCTGCCTTACAGCCCGCATCTGCTGCTGCAAATGCCGTAGCAAGACCGAAGACCTCCAACATGCCTACTGCTTCTTTCATAACACTTTTTCTCCATCTTGCCCTTTATACGGCTAATGTTTTATTTATTTACGATTGCGATCTTAAGACCTTCCATTTTTAGGTTTGTCTCAAGTGCTTCATTGATTTGATCAAGTGGGAACTCATGTGTAATAAGTTCATCAATTGGAAGTCCAATTGCTTTTGCTCTCTTAAGGAAATCAAATGTTGTAGCATAATCTCTAAGTGTATATACCCAAGATCCAACAAGTGTAATTTCTTTTGAGCAAAGGTCGAAGTGTGGATTGATCTTTGCATCTCCACCATTGATGAAGAATCCAAGTTCACAAAGTCCTCCACCATTTCTGATGAATTTATAGATGTTTGCATGAGCAATTGGTGATCCTGTACACTGGAATGCAAAATCAGCTTCGTATCCTCCAAATGCATCTTTCACACCTTGTGTAAGCGCTTCAATTCCGTTGAACTGTGTAAAGTTAACAGATTTTTCTGCTCCGAGTTTCTTTGCAAATGCAAGTCTGTTTTCATCTCCATCTACAGCTACAATGTTTTCGATACCCATTGTACGAAGTACTGCGATACAGATTAATCCGATTGGTCCACAACCTTGAACAACAACTCTGCTGTTAAATCTTAAAATTCCTGTTGTTTTTGCTCTTTCTACTGCATGGATCAAAACTGCACATGGTTCGATCAGAATTCTAGATTTCAAATCAAGATCACTTACGTTGAATACTGTAGATCCTTCACGAACAAGAATGTAATCAGAGAACCAACCATTCAAATGAATATCATCATCTGGAAGAAGTCCATATACATCTGCTCCACCAACGTTTTGTTTGTTAAGGTCGAACATTGTAATATCTGGATTATCTTTGAAAATCATACATGTTACAACTTTATCGCCAACTTTAAGTGCTTTTCCTGCACTGTCAACTTTTACGTTTTTACCCATTTTTACGATTTCACCAGTTCCTTCATGACCAAGGGCTACTGGAATTAATCCAAATGGATCGTTTTTATATTCGTGTGCGTCTGTTCCACAAACTCCACATCCTTCTACTTTAACAAGGATATCTCCATCACCAACTTCTGGCATTGGGAATTCTTTTACTTCGAATTTCTTTAATCCTGTTAACATAGCTACGTGTGCTTTTTCTGGAATTGCACCATTTGTTTTATTTGCTGTAGATAAGCTGTTTTTGTCTAACATGCTTTCAAGCACCTGTTTTACAACAGCTTCTACGCTTGCAGAATTCATTTCCATTTTATATCCTCCTGTTTTAGCGAATAGACAAGCTTTCTGTCATTACGCAACGTCTTCTCTTCGTAAATGTGCTTGCACTTGTAAGTCCTTCACCTGTTCTGCTGGCAATTGTAAAGGTACAAAAGCCTTCACCGCCAAATCCAAGTGCTGCATAAGATGGACCGTTTTTAACAAGAATTGCAGTATCTATTGCTCTTGCATATTTTGTGATGTTGTCCACATTTTTTGAATGGATATGAGCTGAATGTCTATTGCCGTGCTCAAGCCATACAGCTTGCTCTACTGCATCATCAAAATCTTTTGCTCTTACAACACCTAAAATAGGCATCATGAGTTCTTCTGCGATCAATGGATGCTCCTTTGGTCCTTCAAATGTAATACATCTGATGTTATCTGGAACAGTTACACCAATCATACCAAGTAATGTTTTTGCATCTCTACCAACACATTTTCTATTTAACTTTCCATCTTTAAGAACAACGGATATCAATGCGTCTTGTTCTTCTTTTGATGCAAGATAACATCCCTGATCCGCTACCATATAATGCATAAGTTCATCTACAACAGAATCAACTGCAACGATTTCTTTTTCAGCAATACATGGAAGATTGTTATCAAATGTACATCCGTTAACAATGTCTTCTGCTGCTTTACGAAGATCTGCTGTCTCATCAACAAGTGCTGGTGGATTACCCGCACCTGCTCCGATTCCTCTCTTTCCTGAAGAAAGAACTGCTGTAACAACTCCTGGGCCACCTGTTGCTGCAATCAATGGGATATCTTTATGTTTCATCATTGTATCACTTGTTGCAAGTGTTGGTTTTTCAACTGTACATGCAATATTATCTGGTCCTCCAACTTCGATAGAAGCCTCATTTAGCAGATTTACTGCATAAATTGATGTTTTGATTGCGGCAGGATGTGGGTTAAATACAACTGTATTTCCACCAGCAAGCATACCAATTGTATTACAAAGAACTGTTTCACTTGGATTTGTACAAGGTGTAATCGCACCAATTACTCCAAATGGTCCCATTTCTATCAATGTAAGTCCTTTGTCTCCAGACCATGCTGTTGTTGAGATATCCTCTGTTCCTGGTGTTTTCTCTGCCACAAGAACATGTTTTAAAATCTTATGTCCTACATTTCCCATGCCTGTTTCTTCCACGCCCATACGTGCAAGAATTTCTGCATTTTCAATGATTTTCTTTCTAATATTAGAAATAATCTTTTCTCTTACGTCCATGGACAATCTCGCAACAATTTTTTGTGATTTTTTTGCTGCTTCGATTGCTTCGTTCATATCCTTAAACACGCCGTGATTTCCGGATACATCTGATGTAATTGCCATTTTAGCCATTACTTCTTGAACGATTTCCTGAACCATCTGTTCATTTACAGACATTTGCCAATACCTCCTCGAAAACTTTCTTGCCGTAAGCCGCAAGTGCAGTATCTTCCTCTGCAGTTCCTCCGCTTACGCCCAACGCTCCGACGATTTTCCCTTCTACTACCAATGGCTCTCCACCGCCAAAAATAACGATATTACCATTATTCGTAAACTGGATTCCATACAATGATTCTCCCGGCTGACTTAAATGACTAAGTTTTTCGGTTGACATCTTAAGGCTTGCCGAAGTAAATGTTTTTTTCAATGCAATGTCATAGCTCGCTATAAACGCATCATCCATGCATTGTACTGATACAGGTCTTCCTGACTGATCGGAAACAGCGACTACTGCACGAACTCCAATTCTAGCAGCCTCTTCTTTCACCTTTTCAATCAAGCGATTTGCAAGCACTAGTGTCATATGACCCACTGCTTCCTTTTCATCTACTGAAGGTACTGTTTCTTTCATCTGGCTTAAAACCGCTGTAACGGTCTTTCTAATTTCCTGTTCATTCATAGCAGTCTCCCGCGAAAATTACATTCCTAATTGTTCCATAACTTTCTTTGTGATAGAAGCAACAAGATCTGCATCTGCTGTACTGTTTGTTGCTGCAGCTTTTGCTACTGTGTTATTTGTTGCTGGGTGTTTTCCTGGAAGTCCCATGTTTCTTCTGATGTCATATAATTTATCCATCTGTTCCTTTGTGAAATGCTGTGGTGTTCCAATCATGTGTGACTGGTAAAGCAATTGTGCATAGAACTCTAATGATTCCATTTTGTGGTATGCATTAAGAAGTGTATCTGAGTATGCAAGTGCTCCATGATTTTCAAGAAGAACTGCATCAACTTGCTGTAAGTATTCAGATACTGCATCTGGAATTTCCATTGTTGATGGTGTTCCATATCTAGCAACTGGTACAAGACCTAAAGCGATTACAGCTTCTGGCATAATTGCTTCTGTAAGAGGTTTTCCACAAATTGCAAATGTTGTAGCGTAAAGTGGGTGTGCATGAACAACAGATTTAACATCTGGTCTTTCTTTGTATACACGCATGTGCATTTTGATTTCAGAAGATGGTCTAAATCCTTTGTTTGCCTGAAGAAGATTTCCTTCTGCATCTACTTTACAAATATATTCTGGTGTCATAAATCCTTTACTTACACCTGTTGGTGTACATAGGAACTCATTATCATTAAGTTTTACTGAGAAGTTACCATCGTTTGCTGCAACCATTCCACGGTTGTAAACTCTTTTACCTATCTCACACATCTCTTTTTTGATTTCGTATTCGTTTTGCATCCTTTTTTCCTCCTTGGATAATTGAAAACAAAAAAATTCATTTTATTTTTGTTTTATGTTGTTTCTATTTCGATATTACCATATAAACCCACACCAGTCAACTTTTATCGTTGTTGTTTTTGTTGTTTTTTATTGTGTTTTTTGTTGGTTTTCCTCTTCCCACGGAAGAATATCTCCATCTTCCTTTAAAAACTCAAGAATTTCTGCAATTCCTTCTCCTTTTTTAGAATCTACATAGAATATATTCTTACATCCCGCTAGTTTCAACCACCTTGCAGCTCGTTCTACATTTGCCTTCTTATCGTGAATTTTCGTCACAATTCCAATTACTTCTCTATTGCACATTGACGTACTACATGGTGGGTACAATGAATACGGTTCCGTAGAAGACATCAACATCCCAACTACGTCTGCTTCGTATGCATAAAGTGCAAGTGCATACCCCAAATTTTTTGTTTGTACATATTCACCTGGTGTGTCTATAATCACATCGAAATGATTTACATATTGAGTTTTGTGATACTGTATCTTATCCCCTTTTAATGCTTGTGTTAATGTGGTTTTTCCACATTCACTTCTACCTACCAGTACAATTTTTTTCATTTTTCCGCCTCCTCATCAGGATATTTAATGTATCCTGATGGTCTTTAGGTCCGTGTAATCTCACACACGGAAAATCCCATTTTATCCTTGACATAATCAAGAACCGCAACTACGGAAGCTTCTACTTCTGATATGGTACCTGTAACAATTAATGTTCCACTGAAACGATCTACAAATCCAAGTTCGATTCCAGCAGACTTTGTCGCAATATCTGCCGCTATAATTGCTGTCTCTGCTGGGCTTATTGTCAATACGCCAATTGCAGATTTGCTATGTTCTACTCTAGGATCTAATCCTAATTTTTCATATAACACTTCATCCGGACTTGCAATCAAATGGGCAATGGTAATTTCTTTTCCTGGTACAAGCTCTTGAACAATACGTTCCGGCATTCTTTCAAAATCCATTTTTCTAACCTCCTATCTGACATTCTATCCCGGATGCTTCTTCAGCAACCTTTAATAGCATTTGCATTTTTTCCAATGTTGGTGGTTCAACATCTCCCATGAGATATGGCCTTCCCAACCCTTCATATTTATCTTGTCCCAATCTGTGATATGGCAATAGGTGCATTCGCTTCACATGATCAAGCGACCTTACAAACTTTGCAATATCACGGATTTCGTCAACACGATCATTAAACCCTGGAATCACTGGAATTCGAATACTAAGTTCTGTCATACCAGATTCTGCAATTCGTCTTGCATTTTCTAGGATTTTTTTATTAGACTGACCAGTAAATTCCTTATGTTTGTTCGCATTCATATGTTTGATATCTAATAGATATTGATCCAAATATGGTAAAACTTCTTCGATCACAGGATAATCTGCAATTCCCACGCTTTCAATTGCTGTACGAATTCCCACCTCATGCGCTGCTCTTAATAACGCCGTAGCAAATTCAGGCTGGCATAAACATTCTCCACCAGAAAGTGTAAGCCCTCCTCCTGTCCTTCTATAATAAGAGCGATCTTTTTCGATGGTCTCCATAACCTCTGCCACTGTAACATCTCTTCCTATAATCTCTTCTTTTCCTTGTACTTTCATAGTTTCTATAGAAAACCGTTGAGATTCAGGGTTGCAACACCAGCGGCATCTTAATACGCATCCTTTTAGGAATACAATTGTACGAATCCCGTCACCGTCGTGTATAGAATACCTTTGAATATCAAAAATGCGTCCTTTTGTGCTCAAGTAATCTTTCATATCTAGAATCCTTGTTCCGTCCTTCGGATAATATCATCCTGAAGAGACTTGGAAAGCGTGGTAAATAATGCACTATATCCAGCTACACGTACAACAAGATGTTTATACTGCTCTGGATGCTTTTGTGCATCGATCAATGTCTCACGACTTACAACATTGAACTGCATATGACTTCCTTTTTGATCAAAGTAAGAACGAATCAGTCCAACGAAATTTTCAAGTCCTTTTCTTCCACTTAAGGCTGATGGATGGAATTTTTGGTTGAATAATGTTCCATTTGATGCAATATAATGATCCAATTTGGATACAGAGTTAGCTGCCGCTGTTGGACCATTTACATCTTTTCCTGCGGATGGGGATACTCCATCTGCAACTGGCGCATGCGCTAAACGTCCATCAGGAGTTGCACCTGTCTGTCCACCAAGAGGTACATTTGCAGAAACCGGATAAAGTCCAGCCTGGAAAATACCCCCTCTAGGATTTTTATATTGTTCCAATGGTTTTGTATAAGTATATGCAACATCTCTTGCGAACGCATCCACTTCTGGAATATCATTTCCAAATTTTGGAACTGCATCGATCAGTTCTAAAATTCTTTCTCCGCTTTCCTTGATCTGTGGTGCTTGTGATACTGCAACTACACTCTTTAAGATTGTAGAAACCTCTTCTGCCCCTACTTCTTGTCCTGCATCTTTGATTGCTTGTGCAATTTCCATTGTTAAAGCCTGTACATCATCTTCTCTTAACCCTTTTCCATAGTTCATAGTAAGAGCAGTCTTTAACTCTTTCATAGTAATCTTCTTTTCATCAAACACAAGTGTCTTTACTGCATAGAGTGCATCTGCCATATTAGCAACACCAAATCCTTGTGGGCCTGTAAAGTTATAAATCGCACCACCTTCTTGTAATGCCTTTCCTCTCTTGATACAATCATCAACCATACAAGATTCAAATGGTAATGGGCATCTTTCTGCGTGTGCCATGTCAATTGCATTGTCTGCATTTACAAGGAGTTGAATTGCGTAATTCATCTGTTCTTTGTAAGCATCATAGAATTCATCGAACGTAGTCATCTTTTCTACATCGCCTGTTGCAGGTCCGATACGAACTCCTTTATCCATACCATTGCTGAAGACTAATTCAAGCGGACGACACATATTGAAAAATGCTGCATCATGCCAGCCTTCTGTCTTTCCTGATTTTTGTGGTTCTACACAACCTATAATATTATAATCACGTGCATCCTGAAGAGTAAGTCCTCTGCTCACAAGAGAAGGAATGATCACTTCATCGTTGTAATAAGCAGGAAGTCCTATTCCTGTACGCGTCAATTCTGCTGCTCGAATCAAGAACTCGTGTGGAGATCCATTCCAAACTCTAACGGATAAAGAAGGTTGTGGCAAAAATACATGCATGGATGCTGTAATACTCATAAAAGAAAGATCATTTGTTACATCAATTCCTTCTTGGTTTTGTCCGCCAGCGATCAAATTCTGGAACAAACTATATCCAGCAAATCCTTCTGCTGATGCCGCATCACGACATTTATTAAGGTCATTTAATTTGACCCAGATACAATCCATAAGTTCCTGTGCAAACTCTCTTGTAAGTACACCTTTATCCATATCTTCCTTGTAATATGGATACATGTACTGGTCAAATCTTCCAGGAGAAATTGAGTGACCACTTGATTCAATTTGAAGAAGCTGTTGTACAAACCAAAAAGACTGACAAGCCTCATAAAAACTTGTAGCTCCTTTTTCCGGTACATTTGCACAGTTTTGCGCAATAAATGTAAGTTCCTTCTTTCGTGTCATATCTGCACAATCTTGTGCCATTTCTAATGCAAGTCGTGCATATCGTTTTGCATATGTAACTGCCGCATCACAACTAATGATAACAGCCTCTAAAAATCTGGCTTTTTTCTGGTAGTCTCCATCCGCAAGGCTTAATGTATCTAGCTGGGACTGGGCTTTTGCTTTGATTCCTGCAAAACCAATTTCAAGCACCTCTCCATACTTCACCGTAACATGTCCAACACCATTGTAAAAATAATTTCCTGGTGTAAACATATTATGCTCCATTGCAAGCAGTGTTTCTGGTTCCATGTATGCTGTAGCAAGTTCACTTGTCGTTCTGCCCTTCCAATATGCGTTTGCTTCTTTTAATTCCGCTTTTGTTTTTTCTGAAATATAGAATGGATCTGCACTTCTCGTTTCAACTGTATCGAACTCCTCCTCGAGCCACTCATATGAGAACTCTGGGTATGTTTGACATCCACGTGGTGCAATTGTAGTACTTCCTACAATCAATTCCTGATCTCGAATCACAATTGGAATATTTTCAAGAATATGTTGGAATGCTTTTGCTCGACGAATTACCATTGGCTCATTTTCTGTCTGCTTGTAAGACTCTGTAATAAGTAGGGCTCTAGCAGATTCAATCTCTGGCAACTTCGCATACAAATCGTCAACAAGTTTGGAAATACGTTTTGATTTTGGTATTTCTGTACTGTCATAAGTGTATAATCCCATTGTTTCAGTTACTCCTTTCTTTCTATAAATAGTGGATATTTATACGAAATTCAACCTTAGGAAGAAGTGTAAATTCTTCTTCACCCAGTTAGCTTCATTATACTTTAAGACACCTCAAAAGTCAACGTTCGCACATCGCTTTTATACAACTTTTGTCCATTTTCACAACAAAACCCAATATGTATAATGTTGTTTTTCCGTTGTTTTTCAATTTCTATTTTCCATATTTTTATTGACAATTTTTCTAAAAACACGCATACTGTCAAGTAGAAGTTTTCTTTTATTATCATATTATTAGAGGTGACGCAACCTATGTCTTCTTTTGAATTTGATCTACATACACATACAATCGCCAGCGGGCACGGTTCTTCTTCTACGATTACCGATATGGCTAAAGCTGCTGCAAATAAACAGTTGAACTTTCTTGGAATTTCTGATCATGGACCTGCTACATTAGGTGGAGGTCGTCCTTCCTATTTTCGAAGTTTAGCATATGCTCAACGAAAACGACTTGGTGTCAGCATGCTATATGGTGCAGAAGCCAATATTGTAAACAATTCTGGAAAGTTAGATCTTGATGATGAAATTTTAAAAAAACTTGATTATGTCATCGCCAGTATCCACCGTCCCATTCTAAAACCTGGAACCATCGATGAAAACACAAGTACATACATAGAAGTAATGAAGAATCCTTTTGTTCGGATTATTGGCCACTGTGATGATGTTAAGTTTCCTGTAGATTATGTTGCTATTATAAAAGCTGCCATGGAATATCATGTTCTTCTAGAAATTAACAATAGTTCTTTAAGCCCAAATGGTTACCGTGGTGACACAAAATTTAACGACCTTATGATTTTAAATCTTTGCAAGCATTTTCATTATCCTGTCGTTCTATCAAGCGATAGTCACGGCGCCGATCACGTAGGCGATTTTGAACACGCTATGAAATTGGTGAATCTTGCAAATTTCCCAAAAGAGCTTATTCTAAATTATTCAGCAAACTCTTTGTTACAATTTCTTCATAAAATATAGAACCATCTATAAAAACCCTCCTTACTGATCCAGTAAAGAGGGTTCTTTTTATAATATCGCTTTTGTTAAACTTTTTTATATTTGCTGTGCAATTTCTTTTGCTAATTCCATATATTCTGTTGCACTTCTACTATTCTTTTTATAAGCCATGACAGGCATATTATTATCCTGTGACCACTCAATTCCACTATCTACACGAATGAACGTATGGTACACTTTAATCCCTTCCAATTCCTGTAGTGTTTCCATCGTCTGTTTAAAATAATTCTTTCTTGTATCGACTTTGGTGATTACAATCCCACCAATGGTAAGTTCTGGTGCAATCTGCTTCACTTCTTCTAAAAACTCAAACATATTTCCAAGCCCAAACAATCCCCAAGGAGTTGCCTCTACCGGAATAATCACGCGATCGGATGCGCAAAGAATATTCATCACCCATCCTCCCAAGGTCGGGGGTGCATCAATCAAGATATAATCATATACTTCTGATGCTTTTATCTTTTCTAACCCTTTTCTTAAAATATATTCTCTTTGCCACTTGGTAAACAGCTCATATTCAATAGAACTCATTAAGGTAGAAGACGGAATAAGATCCAATCCGTCGTATGCCGAATGAACAATATAGGATGATAAATCATCTTGCCTTTTGATTGCTTCGTATAAATTTTTATCACTTTGTGCAAATCCCAATACTCGTTCTTCATCGAACAAAGAAAGTGAAAGATTCAACTGCATATCCCCATCGATCATTAGCACTTTTTTTCCTAATTGTGTGAGTCCGTATCCAACATTGGAACAGGTTGTTGATTTTCCACTCCCACCTTTATTGTTGGTAAAACAGATTACTTTTGTCTTTCCCATTGTATACCTCCGGTTTTCTCACTTTTATCATCTGTTATGAGAAATCTTCTCTAAACTATTTATCAGTATAACATGATTCCATCATTTTGCATCTTTTTCTTTCCATTCATCCAAAATTTTTTTCAATGAGATTACAATATTCCTGAAACAGCTCCAAATCAGAAAATGTTTCTTTCAAAGACTCTCGAACCCCCTTATAATACCATCCAATTGTCTTTTTATCTTTCATCCGAAAACGTTCCCACAGCTTCTCCCCAAGTTTCTGGTAATCTCTGTCAATATCTCTTAAATTAGACAATTTATCTGCGAAGCAAATTAGCTTTACTTCGTACTGTGCTGTCTTAATGTGTTCGATTGTGGTACTTTTTCGTTCCATCCACGTTTTTGTTTTATCCTCACTTTCCGCCGCAACAATCTCTGCCACACGTGTTCCAAACAAATCTTGTAAAACCTCTTGTGTTACCCCTTCACAATCTTCAATGGTATCATGGAGAAGCGCTGCGCTAATAATTTCCTCATCATCTGTGACCGTGGATACGATGTTCGCCACCTCAACTGGATGTACAATATATGGACGTCTTGTTCCTTTTCGAACCTGTCCTTCATGCGCTTTTGTAGCAAATTCTAAGGCTCTTTCAATCATGTTCTTTTCCTCCTTTATCTTAGGATCTTTGGAACGATTTATAATGATATAAAAATAGTAGCATAGCCTTTTATGATTCTCAAGATTGTGTTTGATTTTGTCCTATACTTTTTTTTGCTTTTGCGATATAATACCTCTAGAATTCTATACAGCAAAGAGGTTTGTAATTATGAAACAAAAATCTGTTTTGATTACTGGCGCTTCGCGTGGAATCGGAAAAGCTTGTGCACTTGCTTTCGCTCAACTAGGTTATCACGTTTTTATAAATAGTTGCCATTCAAAAAATCTTTTAACGAAACTCCAGCAGCAGATTGAACATCAAGGAGGTACCTGTACCTCCATTTTGGCAGATATAAGTAAATCTTCTGAAGTAGAGAGTGTATTTTCTACCATCACTTCCATATGCGATGGTCTTGACGTTCTTGTTAATAATGCTGGAATTTCCTATATTGGGCTTTTAACAGATATGACGGACCATGACTGGGATTCCATTATTGGGACTAATCTTTCTTCTGCCTTTTATTGTTCTAGAGCAGCTATTCCTTATATGGTTTCTAGAAAATCTGGAAAGATTATTAACATTTCTTCCATGTGGGGAAGAGCTGGTGCTTCTTGTGAAGTCGCCTATTCTGCTTCTAAAGCTGGATTAAATGGACTTACCAAAGCACTAGCAAAAGAGCTAGCACCAAGCAACATTCAAGTAAACGCCATTGCTTGTGGTGTCATTGATACTTCTATGAATGCTTGTTTTTCAGAAGAAGAGCGTAAAATGTTAGAAGATGAAGTTCCAGCTGGGCGTTTTGGACTCCCACAAGAAGTGGCAGATCTCGTTACAGATCTTGCTGAAAACCATCCTTATATGACTGGACAAATTATAGGTCTTGATGGTGGTTTTTTATAATACTATGATTGATCATTACAAAGGAGTACCCTTATGTTTAAAGTAAAAGATATTGAAAACATCCCTTTCGACTGTACCATGTCTGAATTTGTTGGCACCACCGTCCTTGATACCATTGGGCTTGTTATCCCTGGAGTAAATTCTGATCTTCTTAGTCAGATGCAGCTTCCTAAATCTTACAAAAGTCTTGGCCTAATTAGTTCTCGAACTGGAGCTGCCGGACAGATTAACGCAGTTGATGAAGCCGTAAAATCTACCAACACAGAAGTTCTCTCCATCGAACTTCCTCGAGACACCAAAGGATGGGGTGGACACGGAAACTTTATTATCCTAGGCGGAAATGATGTTTCAGATGTGAGACGCGCTGTAGAACTTGCTCTAGAATACACGCAAAAATATGCAGGTGAATTATATATAAGTGATGCAGGACATTTAGAGTTTACCTATTCTGCCAACGCAGGTCAGGCTCTTAACATTGCATTTAAAGCACCACTTGGAAAACCATTCGGCTTCTTCTGCGGTTCTCCAGCTGCAATTGGCCTTGTAATGGCGGACCTAGCTATAAAGTCTTCCCCGGTCAAAATTCTCAAATATATGACCCCTGATCATGGAACAAGTCACTCTAATGAAGTCATTGTTGCTGTTACTGGAGAAGCAAGTGCTGTAAAAGATGCGGTTTTAAAAGCACGTGAAATTGGAATTCAGCTTCTTGTTTCTTTAGGAAGCTATCCTATGACTCCATCTCATCCTTACTTATAATAAAAGAAATCTACGGGAAACTAGAAGAGTTTTCCGTAGATTTCTTTTGTTACATATGCTTTAACCGCAATTCCTTCTGGAAGATATTCTTCCTCCAGTAATTGTCCATTCTTTCGAATCAGCTGTATTTTCCCCGCATCCGAAAAAGAATACAATCTTTCAATATAAATTTGATCTTTTCTTAATATATTTGAGAGTTGCTGCTTTAATTCTTCCAATCCTTGTCCGGTTTTTGTAGATATTAAAATCGAAGCATCTGCCTGAACATCTTTTTGATGCTTGATTTCTTGCAATCGATCTTGTTTATTGAATACTGTGATCACCATCTTCCCCTCTACTCCAAGTTGTCGCAATGTGTCATAAACAACATGCATTTGGTGATCCATCTGTGGATTCGATGCATCTACAACGTGGATTATGATGTCTGCGTACTTTGCTTCTTCAAGAGTTCCTTTAAAAGCCTCAATCAAATTGTGAGGAAGTTTATTAATAAATCCTACTGTATCCGTCAAAAGAATCTGTTGATTTTTATCCAATTCTAATATTCTTGTAGTGGTATCTAAAGTCGAAAAAAGCATCGCATCTTCTAAAATATCCGAACCAGTCAACGCATTTAACAAGCTGCTCTTTCCCGCAGATGTATACCCGACCAGTGCGGCTACCTTAAGGTTCGACGAAGTACGTTGCGTTCGAAGTAAGGACCTATGACTTTCTACCTCTCGCAATTGTGCCTTTAATTTCGTAATTCGCTCACGAATCATTCGCCGATCCGATTCTAACTTTTTCTCTCCTGGACCTCTTGTCCCAATTCCACCTCCAAGACGAGACATCGACTTTCCAACACCAACGAGATGAGACGCTCTATACTTTAACTGTGCCAATTCAACTTGAATTTTTCCTTCACTACTGGTTGCCCTTGCGGCAAATATATCTAAAATCAATAACGTTCGATCAACCACCTTGCAATCCAATTCCTGTTCTAAATTTCGCAATTGAATCGCAGAAAGTTCATCATCACACACTATTCCGGTTGCCTGTGTCTCCCAAAGAAGTTCTTTTAGTTCCTCTAATTTTCCTTTTCCTACGTATGTAGTCGGATGAATTGCCTCTCTTTTCTGAATCAATCTACCTCTCACTGTGGCATTTGCCGTAAATACAAGTTCACCTAGTTCGTCCAGTGATTCCTCTGTTTTCTCAAATTCATTTGTCTGAACTCCTACTAAAAGAAAGGATTCTTCTTGTTCTTTCATTTCATACAACATAATATAATCAAAAAGGCTTTCCCTTTCTCCTTCCTTCCGCTAATATAGCCTTATAAGAAAAGCTGGAATTGGCGGATCATTCTGACGATTATAATATTGATGCAAAATCACAAGCCACTTTTTACTATCTAGCGATTTCAAAAAGGCAAGGACTTCATCTCGTTCTTCGTAACCGGAATCTTTTCCACTATAAATGCATACACTTATAATCCCGTCTTTTTTCAGCAAATCCATTCCAGCTTTTATTGCCTGAACGCTTGTCTTTCCACTCGTAGAAATAGCATGATCTCCCCCTGGAAGATATCCCAAATTAAATACAATTGCAGAAACCTCTTCTCTTACATACATTTGTATTTTTTCATGGCTGTCATGGATTACTTCTACGTTGTCTACATATCCTTTTTGCAACATTCGTTCTTTTGTCGCTTCAACCGCCTCTTTTTGAATATCAAAAGCATATACCTTTCCCGTCTTTCCTACAAGTCGACAAAGAAATTCTGTATCCTTGCCCTTCCCAGCTGTAGCGTCAATGCATATATCCCCTTCCGCAATATATGGTGCTAAAACGCGGTGACAATATTCGGTAATTTGGTAATGATAGCTCATCTTTCCTCCCACTAACGTGTCTCTAGAAAATCTGCTTCTCTTTCAACTTCCTGATCGTCTGGATAATCTTCAAGGTAGGACTCCGCAGTATTTCTTGCATCTTCCCATTGCCCCATTTTTTCGTAACAAACAATTAGGTTGCGTCTCATTTCTTTTACTTTGGCGGCATAATCTTGCCCCTTTTTTTCTTCCCGTTCTATTAAAATAGTTCCTAGATCAATTCCTTTTACAAACTCTTGCGTCGCTTCTTTGTATTGTCCCGCTTTTAAAAGACTACTTCCTGTTAACTGATGTAATGTAACCGTTTCTTTTCCACCATTTTCTTCAACTTTTTGAAACGCCTCTGCCGCTTCTTTATACTTCTTTTGCTCAAAGCAGGCCATTCCTAACCCTCGGTATGCCTCTACTTTATTTTTTCCTTCTTGGATAGACTGTTGGAATGCTGCTTCTGCTTCTTTGTATTCTTTTGCCTCCATATGTTTTAGTCCCAGTTGAACATTGTTAATTCCGCATCCTGACAAGAAAAGCATAACTGCCACTGTAGAAATTAGAATCCTTTTGATTTTGTTTTTCATCTTGTTTCCCTCTATTCTCTTATATGTTCCATGCCCTGACTTAAAATTGTCTTAATATGACTATCTGCAAGAGAATAAAAAACTGTCTTTCCATCTCTTCTATTCTTTACAAGTTTCATCTGTTTTAATACTCGTAATTGATGGGAAATGGCCGACTGTGTCATGTTAAGAATCCCTGCCAGGTCGCATACACACAATTCTGAGTGCAATAGCACACTTAGAATTTTTATTCTTGTTGCATCTGCAAACACTTTGAAAAAATCTGCAAGATCTTTTAAATCTTCTCCCGCTGGCATTTGTGCGCGTGCTTCCTCTACAATCTTACCATGCACGTGTATAAAATCGCAATGTTCAACTTCTATTTTTTCCATCTATTTTTTCCCGCTTTCCTTTTTATTCCTTTTTAAATATAAAATTCGAACTGAATTCATAATACAAATCATCGCAACTCCTGTGTCAGCAAAAACAGCCATCCACATATTTGCCATATGGAACAATCCTAGAAGCATTACAAGCGCTTTTATAGTTAATGCAAAGATTACATTTTGTTTTGCAATATTTCGTGTTGTTTTTGCAATCTTAAGGGACTGTGGTACAGCATCCAACGACGAAGTCATAAAGACTACATCAGCTGCTTCAATGGCCGCATCAGCTCCGCTTCCCATAGCAGCACCAACATCCGCTCCTGCAAGAACGGGAGCATCATTGATACCATCTCCTACAAACATAACACTACCTTTCTCTTTGCGGATTTGCGTTAATTTAGATACCTTATCTTCTGGAAGCAACTTTGCATACACATCATCGATTCCTGTTTGACTTGCCACATCTTTTGCATTCTTCTCTTCATCACCTGTAAGCATTGCTGTATAAATTCCAAGTTTTTTCAACTGTGTAAACACATTCTTCGCTTCTGATTTGATTTCATCAGATATGAGAATTCTTCCAATATATTTTCCTTCTCGTGCCAGGAATACTTCTGTACCTGCTTGCTCTATTTGTTGTGTTGGGATTTCTACACCATATTGCTCAAAAAGCTTTTTATTTCCACATAAAATGTGTTGATTTTCTGACTTGGCAAAAATTCCTTTTCCTGATATCTCTTCTACATCTGTTAGAGTCTCAACTGTAAGATTCTGCTGTCTTGCGGCTTCTAAGATGCTCCCTGCAATCGGATGTGTCGAATGCTGTTCACAGCTAGCTGCCAGTGCAAGCAATTCTTCTTTTGTTGTGTTTCCATCAACTATAACTTCTTGTACTGAAAAGCAACCTTTTGTCACCGTACCTGTTTTATCCATTACAATTGCTTTTACTTCTTGCAATGATTCAATCGTAGATCCACCTTTGAACAGGATTCCTTGTTTTGATCCTGCTCCAATTCCTGCAAAGAACGCAAGTGGTACACTTAATACCAATGCACATGGACAACTAATAACTAAAAAAGTAAGTGCTGTGTATACCCAGTAATTCCAATCCCCTGTAATCAAAGATGGAACAATGGCAACTACAAGTGCTAAAATTACAACAAATGGCGTATATATTTTTGAAAATCTTGTAATGAATCGATCAATCTTAGGTTTTCCTGCCGCTGCATTTTCCACCGCGTCAAGAATTCTAGATACCATAGAATCTTTTAACTCTTGTTCCACTTCCATTGTAACAACACCTGAGAGGTTTACGCAACCAGAAATTACCTGATCTTGTTCTTTCACCAATATAGGTACAGGTTCTCCAGTCACTGCTGATGTATCAATCCGAGTCGTTCCACTTACTACTATTCCATCCAACGGAATACGATCCCCTGGACGTACAAGAAGTAAATCCCCTACTTTCGCTTCATTCGCTGGAATTTCTTCAATTTTCTCCCCAACTACTTTATTTACCACTTCTGGCCTTAAATCGACCGCTTCCATAATCTGACTACGACTTCTTGCTACAGCAATGTTTTCAAATAATTCTCCAATTCGATAAAACACCATAACTCCAAGTGCTTCTGTATACTCTCCTATAAAAAATGCTCCAATTGTAGCAATTCCCATTAGGAAGTTTTCATCAAATACCTGACCCTTTAAGATATTTTTTCCAGCCGTTTTTAGCACTTTCCAACCAAGCATCAAATAACCGATGATATAAATTATAAAAGAACTTTCATTGGAAACATCCTGTACGACCATTGCAGCAATCCACACTACAACTCCTGCTAATATCCACAATACTTCTTTCTTCCACTGTGGAAATATATGACTAACCCCTGTTGCTTCTTTTTTGTATTCTCGTTTTTTTACAAGAACATTTTCTTCCATAGAATCACAAATTTGTTGTAAAATTGGAAGCATTTCTTCTTCTGTGTTGGATACAATTTGAAGTTGCTTTGTTGGAAATATTAAATTAGCAAACTCTATTTGTGGAAGATCTTGTATTTTTCGTTCTATTTTTGCTGCACAATTTGCACAATCCAAATTTTCCAAAATATATACCTGTTTTTCCACGCGATCAAATGTATGATCTAGTTCTTTTTTCTCTACCATCGTATGTTCGTGATGATGTTCCTGACAACACTCTTTATGTTCATGCTCATGTTTACAATTTTCTCCCATGATATCCTCCTACTTTTTACATATGAATAACTGTTCATATGTTCATATAATCATATTTTACTTAATTTGTCAACATTTTTTCTTTTCATTCCTTTTTATTTTGTGATATGATAAGGCATGGTTATAAATAGATTCAAAAATAATAAGTATACTAATTATTCAAGGAGGGATACATGAAAAAATTATTTAATCGTATTTTTATAGATGGTTTAGGTGGTATGGCACAAGGTCTTTTTGCCACTTTAATCATAGGAACCATATTACAACAAATTGGAATACTTATTGGAGGAAGAATCGGTAATTTACTTTACATGATCGGCAAGATTTCTGCTTCCTTGACAGGTGCCGGCATCGGAATCGGTGTTGCCTGTAAGTTAAAAGCAACCCCTCTTGTGACCGTTTCCGCTCTTAGCGTTGGTATGATTGGAGCATTTGCCGGAAAGTTACTATCTGGAGATTTGCTTTTATCTTCCCCTTTTTCTCTTTCTGGCCCAGGTGAACCTTTAGGTGCATTTATTGCTTCTTATATTGCGGTAGAAATTGGATTGCTTGTTTCTGAAAAAACAAAACTTGACATTTTAATCACGCCCATTGTCTGCATATCTTCTGGAGCTGCCATTGGTTTACTTCTTGGTCCGTCTCTTTCCCGTTTTATGAACTGGATTGGTTCCTTGATTAATTGGGGAACCAATCAACAGCCTTTCCTCATGGGCATCGTCGTATCTGTGCTAATGGGAATGGCACTTACGCTTCCAATTAGTTCTGCTGCACTTGCAGTCATTTTAAATCTCTCCGGTCTTGCTGCTGGCGCCGCTACTATTGGTTGTTGTTGCAATATGGTTGGATTTGCCGTTGCAAGTTATCGTGAAAATAAACTAGGTGGATTTTTTGCTCAAGGAATTGGAACGTCAATGCTTCAAATTCCTAATATAGTAAAACGACCAGTCATCTGGCTTCCTGCCATCTTATCCAGTGCCATTTTAGGTCCTGTTGGTACCATGATTTTTCACATGACAAACAATGCTACTGGTGCCGGCATGGGAACAGCCGGACTTGTAGGACAAATTATGACATGGCAAGTAATGACAACCTACGAATCCGAAGTAACCGTCCTTTTAAAAATTTTTCTTATTCAACTTATACTTCCTGCAGTTGTGACGCTAGGGATTTCTGAATATATGAGAAAACACAAATGGATACGAATGGGCGATATGACATTGCATTTATAAAAAAAGCGTGAACACACTGACAGTTATCTTCTTTTATGATATACTAAAGCTAGTGAAATAAGAGGAGGTTTGCTATTTTGAAAAACGAGCAACCAGTACAACAAGCATTAGAAAAATATGAAGATGTAGACAGTTGGAAGACCGTTATCTTTCTATACAATTCCGCACTAAAAGAAGTTGGTACAAGACTAGAAATTCTCAATGACGAATTTCAGCATGTTCATCAATATAATCCAATTGAACATATTAAAACAAGAATTAAGACACCAGAGAGTATTGTGAAAAAGCTACGTCGATACGGAAAAGAGACATCCATTGAAAATATGGTAAAATATGTGAATGATATTGCGGGTGTACGATTAATTTGTTCTTTTACGTCAGACATTTACCAATTGGCTGAAATGATTGGAAATCAAACGGATCTTAAGGTTCTTTCTATCAAAGATTATATTAAAAAACCAAAAGAAAGCGGATACAAAAGCTATCATATGCTTGTATCTGTACCAATTTACTTGTCAGACAGTGTTGTTGACACAAAAGTGGAAATTCAGATTCGTACCATTGCCATGGATTTTTGGGCGAGCCTTGAGCACAAGATTTATTATAAATTTGAAGGAAATGCACCTGATTATATTAGTCAGGATTTACGCGAATGTGCCAGTATGGTTTCTGAATTGGATGATAAGATGCTCTCACTTAACAACGCAATTCAAGCCTGTCTTAGCGATGGTACTTGCCAGTTACATTCTTCACCTTTAGAAGAAATCAGTGAAAATGTCATTGGAAATCGACGACCACACACGGGATCTGACCATATAGAACCACTTTAGACTTACATTGACAAAAGGAGGATTCCCGATGTTCCGTTTATGGGGAAAAGAAATCAAAGATAATCATCTTTTACGTGACACTGTCATCTGTGAAGATTCTGATGATACACGTACGCATAAGATATTTCGTGCCTTAGATCAAATCTGCTATGAATTTGACCTTAGCAAACCAATTTGGCTAGATACTACCATTACTGAATTTAAAAAACATGCGAAAACAAGATTTTATCAAGATAACTTCGTTGATGAAATTGATTTTGATTATCTAGAAATTGAAATTATTGAAGAAGGTTAAATAAAGGCTCTATAATAAATGTTTGGGTATATAAAATATGAGTTAACCCCAAAAGTTAGATTTTTTAGCTCTAACTTTTGGTGGTCGGTTCAGTTCAATATATCCTAGCATTTTTATTTTTGCGCATATTAAAATAAAAATGCCCCCTGGGCTCAATCTCACGCAAAAGATTCCCTGGAGGCTCGCACAATGCATAATCAATGTATCAATAATCTATTAAACTTCCTATTCATTTGTCCATCTTTAGATATAGTACTATTCCCCATATAGATAACATAACACCACATGTTCTCATACAAGATATAATTTCTACACGTCTGTAATCAATAAAATTATAATGCAATGTTTCGATAATACTATACATTATATTAGGAAAAAATGGTGCTCCTA